>NZ_JBEPPW010000010.1:0-135778 GCF_040547525.1 Roseovarius sp. MBR-6
GGGCAGCAGGTCGCCCTTGCAGGCGATGAAGGACTGGCACAAACTCAAGCCGCAGTTGTTCAGGAAGAAGCCATACTACCTTCCGGGATGTGACACTTAGGTTGTCACAATAGATCGCTGCCTCATGAGGCTGTACGCCTGCCGTTACATCATCAGAATCTTCTGTTACGAGAATTGCCGTGTTAGCCTCTCCATCAGTGACGCTTGTCGCGCCTGTAGTGGAATAATTCGTGTTGCCGTCATTCCAGGTTTCGTTACCTTGAAATGTTGCATCTGTTGCATAAACCGGCCCCGCGCCAATATCGCCAAGGAAGTATGTGCCGTCGCTACAGGCCTCACCAGGTGCTGGGTCGAGGGAGCACGGGTCGCAATGAAGGCCCCCGGAGGCCGAATGATAGGTTAGAACCTCGCCGTTCTGGCATGAGTTTTGGTTCACAAACTGAGGTCTGAAAAAACTGTCACGATCGAAGCTAAAAACCTTCAGCCATTGAGTGCCGTCACAGACAAGCATGTAACCAACGCCGCTAAGTTCAGGGCCACCGCTAAGCATATATCGACCGTCATCGGCCACAGTGCAGGAATCTCCAGGCTGATAATCTTGCGAATAAGCGAAAGAAGAGGGAAGAAAAAAGGTTAAAAATATAATAAGTAATCTTACGTAGAGAGTGATATTTGCTTTTATTTTCATTTTCCCTTCTTTCGACACTATTGTGTTTGGGAGAGTTTATGTTTTTACTAAATAGATTATCAGGACGTGCCTTAATGAATATTTTTACGATCATTTTTTGATCGCCCTTTCTGGAAGTGAAAATTTTCCCCACTATCGAAGACTGTTCCACCAAACTGCACATTATTTCGAACATGCAGGCCATCGCCTTTCAGAACGGCGGCCAAATTACCCTCGACATAGAAGCGAATTTCATGCGTCTCTGGATCGGCTTCGATCCGTGTCTGAGCCTGTGTGCCTGAGTCCGGCGATTCGTCATCCTGTGCGTGTGCGACGATAGGCGCAGTGGACACCGCAAACGTCAAGACAGTGAACAATAAAGCAAGTTTTCGCATGGCAATATCCCACCTTTTTAATCAAGTTTTAGCGTAGCAATATTTGGTTGTTTAATCGTTAAAATCTGAAATAAATTCCTCAAATATCCACAAGTTACGAAATTTTCCGCTGAAACGCTCGTGTGAAGCGCCCCGTACGGCAGCCGCGCAAAAAGGTGCCTTTTTGCGCGCTTTCCCAAAGTTTTTCGGTGGTGCGCCGTTGTCAGTTCAGCTGTCTCGGCGTCACCGAGCAGAGGCGCTCAAGAGCCGGATTATCGACCACGACAAATTTGATGACGTAGCCCGGCGGGATACAGTCCTCTTCCATCAAGAATAGCCAAACCTGCCGCCAGAACATGCGGCCTTCCCGCGTTGGCCGGAAATCCGAACGGTGTTCGGCCACGCCATTCGGCGAGGGACAGCCGACGCGCGCGCACGCCGCTTCGAGCCGCCGCGCCGCATCATAGACACGGCGCGGGACATAGGTGATCCCGTCGGGCTTGTTCATTCTGAATCTCCTTTCTCTATCGCTCAAATCCGCGATCCCGCGTTCTTTCGCGCTGGCGTTGCTCCTTGCGCCCATCGCGTTCCGGCTCTTGCCTTTCTTGCAGAGCCATGTCCTGATAACGGGTAACATCCTCACGCAGCAGGAGCAGATCGGCCTGTTGCCGTTCACGCTGCTCCCGAATCCGCTCTTGCAGCGTACGGCGCTCATCGAGCTGGCTGGCGATCAGGTTGTCGCGTTCGGCGCGGTCGCGCTTGAGCGCCGCCCATGCTTCGCGCTCATTGCGCTGTTTGATCTTGCTGTATTTGCCGGTCAGGCGCTGCCAGATACCCGAAAACCCGCGCGGTAGCCGTTCCGCCCGCGTCTTGGTCTCGGCGATCCAGCGCTTTTCATGCGCTTCCTTTATCGCTTGCCGTTCTTTCCGGTGCCGGGCGGCCAGTTCGGTGCGCTCGGCTTCCAGCGCCTTGCGGCCCTGTCCGGCTTCCAGCTCTGCCTGCCGAATAAAGCCCTTGATCCGTTCCGACATGCGGGCGGCGATGTAGGTCCTCGCTTCATCGACCGAAGGGAAGGCTTCGGGGTCGCCAAGGCGGGCGGCAACTTCTCTGGTTTTCACGCCAGTCTGCCGCGCCACCGCATAGGTTTCGCCGCGATAATCGACAGCGACGAAGCCGCGCCGATCACCGCGCGCCAGAGTGAAACCGCGTTCCTTGAGTGCCTGGGCGAACGCCGTGCCGGAATCCGAGCGGTTCCAGCATTCCTGAAACAGCGCCTTGAGTTCCTTGGGATCGAGGCCGACGCGCCGCGCCTGCTGCCATTCCTCGCGCGTGTAGCTGAGAGGATCGCGTTCGCGCCAGTCGCGCAGCCCCTTGGGCATTTCCCAGCCATGAGCGCGGAACAGATCGCGCGACACGTCACGCAGGCGCATCTTGTAGTGCGGCAGGTTGATCGCCCGCATGTGTTCAGCATCAATGCGCGACCAGACGACATGGGCGTGTCGCCGCCCGTCCTTTTCATGAAAGACGATGGCGCGGGGCTGGCCTTCTAGGCCGAGCTTGCGCTCGACCTCATCGGCGGCATTCTCGAAATCGGATGTTGTGACGGTTTCGCCGCCTGGCGGGTTGAGGCTGGCCGAGAACAGATAGTTCTCGCAGCGTGTGCCTTTTGCTATGGCATCAACCTCACGGAAGGCAGACATCAGATCGTAGCCAACGAAGCCGCGCACCTCATGCAGCTCGATATGATCGTTATCCCGCATTGAGAGCAGGTAACGGGCAAGCTGTGCGCCGTCGCCGCGTTCTTTGGCCTTGAGGATCATGGCTTCAACTCCGGCCCTGCTTTCGAGCCGGTTCCCGTTTCCTGAAGGCCGAGCGCGATCAGCAAATCGCGCCGCATCGCCTGAATATCTTTGCACGCCTGCCTTAAATCGTCTTCGGTCTCCGGCGTGACGGGCAGCGAGCCCGTGTTCACCGCCTTGGCGAGCTGGTTAAGATTATTCGACAGCCGGGACTGACCGAGAGCGGCCAGAACGCGCCCAAGGGCGGCATAATCCTTGACCGGAAAATGCCCGCGCCTCTGTCGCGGCGCAGCATCATCGCCAAACAGGCGCTCGCGGATATAGGCCCCAAGCGCCATGCCGGAGGCATCCTGCTCCAGCCGCGCCCGCTCATCAAAGCTCAGGCGCAGCGAGAAGGGCGTCGGCTTCTGCGGTGTTGGCTGCTTGGGAGCCGGTTTCTCAGGCGGGGCTTCGCCTGAAGGACACCAGTTCGCCAAACCATTGAAATCATAAGACAGTTTCGTCATGGTCGCGCTCCAGACCGTCAAGGTCTAAATGCGCGAGATGGCGTTCCCACTCTTGCAAAGTCTCGAAAAGAGAGTTCAAACTTTCTCTTTCAAGCAGCACCATTCTCTCCCTTTCGAAACCGGAACGGTTTGGCTGACCCCATGGGTGCCGTGCACGCGTCGGGCCAGGGCCTGCGCGGATCTTCGTTCGGCGCACAGAGCGCGCATGACCGAACAGCGTGTCGCATCCGGTTTTGATGAAGTTCGTAGATACCAGACAGCCTGTAAACTTGTTCAAGCTTCGCTGTCACGCTACGGTCAGGCTTCAGGGTTGGCGACATATCCCCTTGCAACATTCCCGCAAGAATTGGAAATTAACAAGCGTTCAATTCAACGACCAGGAGCCACCGATGGATTTTGCCCTCAGCGAGGAACAGACCGCCATGTTCGACATGGCCCACGCCTTTGGCCAGGAGCGGATCGCGCCCCACGCCCGCGCATGGGAAACGGCGGGCACCATCCCGAAAGAGCTGTGGCCAGAGATCGGCGCGCTTGGATTCGGCGGGCTTTACGTGAGCGAGGAGGCGGGCGGTTCGGGCCTCACGCGGCTTGACGCGACGCTTGTCTTCGAGGCGCTTTCCATGGCTTGCCCGGCGGTGGCGGCGTTCCTGTCGATCCACAACATGTGCGCCAAGATGATCGACAAATTCGCCAGCCCCGAGATGAAGGCGCGTATGCTGCCCAAGGCGATGACCATGGAAACCGTGCTCGCCTATTGCCTGACCGAGCCGGGATCGGGTTCGGACGCCGCCGCGCTGCGCACCCGCGCCGAGCGCACCAACGAGGGATACACCCTCAACGGCACCAAGGCTTTCATCTCGGGGGGCGGCTATTCGGACGCCTATGTGGTCATGGTGCGCACCGGTGGCGACGGGCCCAAGGGCATCTCGACCGTCTATGTCGAGGATGGCACGCCGGGGCTGAGTTTTGGTGGTCTGGAGGACAAGATGGGCTGGAGGGCGCAGCCGACCCGTCAGGTGCAGTTTGACAATTGCAACATTTCAGCGGCGAATTTGGTTGGTGAAGAGGGAAAAGGTTTCACATATGCGATGAACGGGCTGGATGGCGGGCGGCTCAACATCGCGGCCTGCTCGCTTGGCGCGGCGCAGCAGGCCATCGACATGACGCTGGCCTACATGGCCGAGCGCCGCGCGTTCGGCAAATCCATCGACCAGTTTCAGGCGCTGCAATTCCGGCTGGCGGATATGGAGATCGAGCTTCAGGCGGCGCGCACCTTTCTGCGGCAGGCGGCGTGGAAGCTCGACACCGACGCGCCCGACGCCACCAAGTTCTGCGCCATGGCCAAGAAATTCGTGACCGAGGCCGGATCACGCATCGTCAACCAGTGCCTGCAACTGCATGGCGGTTACGGGTATCTGGCCGATTACGGGATCGAGAAGCTGGTGCGCGATCTGCGCGTGCATGAAATCCTCGAGGGCACCAACGAGATCATGCGCCTCATCGTGGCGCGGCAGATGCTGAGCGCGTGATGAGCGGCGATATCCATATCCGCAAGGAGGGGCGCGCGGGGCGGATCACGCTGACGCGGCCCAAGGCCTTGAATGCGCTGAGTTATGACATGGCCATGGCCATCGAGGCGGCGCTTGACGACTGGCGCGACGACGAGGGTGTGGCGCTTGTGCTGATCGACGCCGAGGGTGATCGCGCGTTCTGCGCGGGCGGCGATATCCAGCAGCTCTACGATACGGGCCGCGCGGGTGATTTCGCCTATGGGCGGCGGTTCTGGGCGGATGAATACCGGCTCAATGCGAAAATCGCGCGCTATCCGAAACCCTATGTGGCGCTGATGCAGGGGTTCGTCATGGGCGGCGGCGTGGGCGTCTCCTGCCACGGCTCGCACCGGGTGGTCTGCGAGAGCACGCAGATCGCCATGCCCGAATGCGGCATCGGCCTCGTGCCGGATGTGGGCGGCTCGCTGCTTCTCGCGCGGGCGCCGGGGCGGCTGGGCGAATATCTGGGCATGACGGGCACGCGGATGGGAGCTGCGGACGCAATACTTGCAGGTTTTGCAGATGTTTACATACCTAACTTGAAGTGGCCTGACCTGACCGGACGCCTTCTAGAAACCGGCACGACCGAGGCCATATCCGAGCTGGGCGAGGCCGCGCCGCAAGGCGGGCTGAGCGCGCTCCGTCCCCAGGTCGACGCGCATTTCGGCGGTGAGACGTTGCACGACATCGTCAATTCCCTGCGCGCCGCAGACAGTGATTTCGCCCGCGACACGCTCAAGACACTGGCGCGCAACTCCCCCCTCTCGATGGCCTGCGCGGTCGAGATGATCCACCGGCTGCGCGGTCCCTCGGCGGATATCGTGCGCGCCCTTGGCCTTGAATACCGTTTCACCTATCGTGCCATGGAGCAGGGCGATTTTCTGGAAGGGATCCGCGCCGCGATCATCGACAAGGACCGCAAACCGCAATGGAAACATGGGCTTGATGGCCTGCCGGGCTATGCGGTGTCGCAGATGCTGCGGCCTTTGGGCAAGGACGCCCTGACACTGGAGGAGGAAACGCCATGAAGATCGGATTTATCGGGCTGGGCAATATGGGCGCGCCGATGGCGGCCAATCTCGCCAAGGCCGGGCACGAGGTGGCAGGCTTTGACCTGGCCGCCCCCATGCCCGCGGGGGTGAGTGCCGCCACGAATGCCGCCGAGGCCGCAAAGGGCGCGGCGGTGGTCATCACCATGCTGCCCAATGGCGATATCCTGCGCCGTGTGGCGGCCGAGGTGATCCCGGCGATGGACAAGGGTGCGGTGCTGCTTGATTGCTCGACCGTCGATGTGCAATCGGCCCGCGATGTGGCGGCAGAGGCGGTGGCGGCGGGGCTTCACGCGCTCGATGCGCCGGTCTCGGGCGGCGTCGGCGGGGCGGCGGCGGGCACGCTCACCTTCATGGTGGGCGGCGGCGAGGATGGCTTTAACATCGCCGGAGAACTCTTTGATATCATGGGGCAAAAGGCGGTTCACTGCGGCCCGTCCGGCAACGGGCAGGCGGCCAAGATCTGCAACAACATGATCCTTGGCGTGACCATGATCGCCACCTGCGAGGCCTTTGCGCTCGCCGACAAGCTGGGGCTGGACCGGCAGGCGATGTTCGACGTGGTGAGCACCTCCTCGGGCTATAGCTGGTCGATGAACGCCTATTGCCCCGCGCCGGGCGTCGGCCCCAAATCGCCCGCCGATAACGGTTACACCCCCGGCTTCGCCGCCGAACTGATGCTCAAGGACCTGCGCCTGTCGCAGATGGCCGCCGAGGCCGCCGATGCCGACACGCCGATGGGCCGCGCGGCGCGCGACCTTTACGCGCAATTCGTCGAAGAGGAGGGCGGCAAGGGCCGCGATTTCTCGGCCATGCTGCCGCGATTCGAGACGCGCGGTCGCGGCTGATGGGCTGGCGCGCCCGCGCCACGGCATTGCCGCCGGTCGAGGGCGCGGCAGCGGCGGCGCTTGACCGGCTCACCCCGATGGAGGTGCCCGAGGGTGCCGTGCTCTTTCGCCCCGGCGAGACGGTCAAGGGTTTCGTCATCGTGCTCCGGGGCCGGGTCGATGTCTATCTCACGGGGCTCTCGGGCCGCGAGATCCTGCTCTACGAGGTGGTGCCGGGGCAAAGCTGCGTGCAATCCACCCTCGGCCTGATGGGCGGCGAGGACTATTCCGGCGAGGCGGTGGCGCGCGAAGCCTCGGAAATCGTTCTGGTGCCGCGCGATCTGTTCCTGCGCCTGATGGACGAGGCCCCGGCCTTTCGCGGCTTCGTCTTCGCTGCCTTCGCTGCGCGGCTGCAATCCATGATGCACTTGCTTGACCGGGTGGCGTTCCAGCGGGTCGAGACGCGGCTTGCCGCCTGTCTTCTGGCGCGCGCAAAGGGCGGCGTGGTTGCCGCTACCCATGCCGAACTGGCGGTGATGATCGGCACCGCCCGCGAGGTGGTCTCGCGCAGGCTCGATGCGCTGGCGCGGCGCGGGATCGTGGCGCTGGCACGCGGGCAGGTGCGGATCGTGGATGCCGAGGCGCTTGGCGAGATCGCGGTGCTTGCGGACTAGGGCGCGCCCCTTCCCCTTGCCCTTGCCCGCGATATGTTGCACCACGGCACAGACAAAACCACGCGATCTGAAGGACCAGGGCGACATGGCGGACGGCACCATCGACATCAATGCGAAACCGACCGAGGAAATCCCGGTCCGCGAGACCTTCGGTATCGACACCGACATGATCGTGAAGGGCTTTGCCACCCGCACCGACCGCGTGCCTGAATTCGATTCGACCTATAAATTCGATCCCGACACCACGCTGGCCATCCTTGCGGGCTTCTCCCACAACCGCCGCGTGATGATCCAGGGCTATCACGGCACCGGCAAATCCACCCATATCGAGCAGGTGGCGGCGCGCCTCAACTGGCCCTGCGTGCGCGTCAACCTCGACAGCCATATCAGCCGGATCGACCTCATCGGCAAGGACGCGATCAAGCTGCGCGACGGGGTGCAGGTGACCGAGTTTCACGAGGGCATCCTGCCCTGGGCGCTGCGCAATCCCACCGCTATTGTCTTTGACGAATACGACGCGGGCCGCGCCGATGTGATGTTCGTCATCCAGCGCGTGCTTGAGGCCGACGGCAAGCTGACGCTGCTCGATCAGAACGAGGTGATCACGCCGAACCCGTTCTTTCGCCTCTTTGCGACCGCCAATACGGTTGGTCTGGGCGACACCACCGGCCTCTATCACGGCACCCAACAGATCAACCAGGGCCAGATGGACCGCTGGAGCCTCGTGGCCACGCTCAACTATCTCAGCCATGACGCCGAAACCGCCATCGTTCTGGCCAAGAACCCGCTCTACAACACCGCCGAAGGGCGCAAGACCATCAGCCGCATGGTGACGGTCGCCGATCTCTCGCGCACCGCCTTCATGAATGGCGAGCTTTCGACCGTGATGAGCCCGCGCACCGTGATCGCATGGGCGCAGAACGCCACGATCTTCCGCAATGTCGGCTACGCCTTCCGGCTGACCTTCCTCAACAAATGCGACGAGCTGGAGCGTCAGACCGTGGCCGAGTTCTACCAGCGCTGCTTTGACGAGGAACTGCCCGAAAGCGCGGCCAATGTGACGGTGCGCTGAGGGCGCTCAGCCTTCGCAATCGGCGTGGTATTCCTCGATCAGGTGGCGCACCACCGCTTGCAGCGCCTCCGCCTCGGTCTGGCCGGTGTCGCGGGCGGCGGCAAAGACCGCGCGCTGTCTCTCCGCGCTGGTGCCGCGGTCAAGGATGTCGCGCGCGGCCTCGACCTCGAAGGTTGAGCCGAAAAATTCCGCATCCTCGGCGATCAGCTCCAGGATTTCCTCGACCAGAACGGCCATCTCCACGATCTCGCCGCGACCGAAATCGATCAGCCCATGGGTCGTCCCGTAGCGCTGCGCGCGCCAGCGGTTTTCCGAAACGAGGAATGCGTCGTAGATGCGCCAGCGCTGGTTTTTCAGCGCCAGCCGCCACAGCATCCGCGCCAGTGCCTGCGTGAGCGCCGCCAGCGTCAGCGCATCCTCCAGCCGGGGCTGCACGTCGCAGATGCGCGACTCGATGGTGGGAAAGCGCGAGGAGGGGCGCAGGTCCCACCAGATCTTGCTGGCATCCTCGATCACGCCCAGATCCACGAGCGCCTGAACCGAGCGCTCGAAACTTCCAAAGCTTTCCATCCGGGGGGGCGGGCCGGTGCGCGGCAGGTTGTCGAAGACGGTGAGCCGGTAGCTTGCGAGCCCGGTATCCTGCCCCTGCCAATAGGGCGAGGAGCACGACAGCGCCAGAAGATGCGGCAGGAAATAATTGAACTGGTTCATCAGGTCGATGCGCCGGTCGGGCGGCTCGATCCCCACATGCACATGCATCCCGCAAATCAGCATCCGCCGCACCACGCCCGCCAGATCGTGCGACAGGTCGTTATAGCGCTGCTTGTCGGTATGCGATTGCGCGCGCCAGTCCGAGAACGGATGGCACGACGCCGCGATGGGGGCGAGGTTGTGTGCCTTGGCGTGCCGGGCCACGGCGCGGCGCAGCCGGCGCAGGTCCTCGCGCGCCTCGGCCACGGTCGCACAGGGCTTGGTGCCGATCTCGATCTGGCAATTCAGGAATTCGGGGCTGACCTGCCCCTCCAACTCCTGCGCGCAGGCCCGCATCAGCGCCTCTGGCGCGGGGGCGAGCGCAAGACTGTCAAGATCGACAAGAAGGTATTCCTCCTCGATCCCGATGGTGAACTCCGGTGCCGTGATCGCCATGGGCAGCCTCCCTCGTCAGTGGTCCCAGAAAACACCGCACTAGGGAGGCTGCCAAGAAAAAACCGGCGCGTACCGGTTTCTTCTGGCCGGAAATATCCCGGGGGGTCACGGGGGGCTGGCCCCCCGTTCCTGTCCCGTCCGGCTCAGTCCATCGCCTTGAAGTTGAACTCGCCGCCTTCCTTGATCCCCGACGGCCAGCGCGCCGTCACGGTCTTGGTGCGGGTGTAGAACTTGAACGCGTCCGGCCCGTGCTGGTTGAGATCGCCGAAGCCCGATTTTTTCCAGCCGCCGAAGGTGTGATAGGCCAGAGGCACCGGAATGGGCACGTTGATGCCGACCATGCCGATATTGATCCGGTTGGCGAAATCGCGCGCGGCATCCCCGTCGCGGGTAAAGATCGCGGTGCCGTTGCCGTATTCGTGGTCCATCGCCAGTTTCACGGCCTCCTCGTAGCTGCCCGCGCGCACGGTCGAGAGCACGGGGCCAAAGATTTCCTGCCGGTAGATGTCCATCTCGGGCGTCACGCGGTCAAAGAGGTGCGGCCCGACAAAGAACCCGTCCTCATAGCCCTGCAATTTGAAATCGCGGCCATCCACCACCAATTCCGCGCCCTGCGCGATGCCGCTCTCGACCAGCCCGAGAATGCGCGTCTTGGCCTCTGCCGTCACCACGGGGCCGTAATCCACGTCATTGCCCGCCGTGTAGGGCCCGACCTTCAGCTTTTCGATGCGCGGCACCAGCTTCGCGATCAGCCGGTCAGCGGTTTCGTCGCCCACCGGCACGGCCACGGAGATCGCCATGCAGCGTTCGCCCGCAGCGCCGTATCCGGCCCCGATCAGCGCATCGGCGGCCTGATCCATATCGGCATCGGGCATCACGATCATGTGGTTCTTGGCCCCGCCGAAGCACTGCACGCGCTTGCCGTTGGAGCAGCCGCGCCCGTAGATATATTCGGCAATCGGCGTGGAGCCGACAAAGCCGATCGATTGGATCACCTCATCGTCGAGGATCGCATCGACGGCCACCTTGTCGCCGTTGACGACCTGAAGCACGCCCTTGGGCAGGCCCGCCTCTTCCATCAATTCGGCCAGCATCAGGGGCACCGAGGGGTCACGCTCGGAGGGTTTCAGGATGAAGGCGTTGCCGCAGGCGAGCGCGGGCGCGAACATCCACATCGGGATCATGGCCGGGAAGTTGAACGGGGTGATCCCGGCTGTCACGCCAAGCGGCTGGCGCATGGAATAGATGTCGATGCCGGGGCCCGCGCCATCGGTGAACTCGCCCTTGAGCAGTTGCGGCGCGCCGATGCAGTATTCCACCACCTCAAGCCCGCGCTGCACATCGCCCTTGGCGTCCGGGAATGTCTTGCCATGCTCGCGCGAAAGCGCCTCGGCCAGCTTGTCCATGTCGCGGTTGAGCAGGCGCACGAATTCCATCATCACCCGCGCCCGGCGCTGCGGGTTGGTGGCGGCCCATGCCGGTTGCGCGGCCTCGGCTGCGGCAACGGCCTGCGCCATTTCCGCAGGTGACGCCAGCGGGCAGCGCGCCTGCACCTCGCCGGTGGCGGGGTTGAATACGTCCGAATAGCGCCCCGACGTGCCTTTGACATGGGCACCGTTGATATAATGGGTCAGCTCTTGCATCTGGGATCCTCCTCTGAAGTCGCGCGAAGCCTAGCCTTGCAAAACTCGATGAAAAAGAGGCAAGATTCCATTATGGATTTGCAATTCTGCAAAAGGGGGCGGGGATGATGCCGCATTGGGACGATATCCGCATATTCCTTGCTGTCGCGCGCGAGGAAAGCCTGTCGGGCGCGGGCCGTGTGCTGCGGATCGACCCGGCCACGGTGGGCCGCCGCGTCGCCCGGCTCGAGGAAGACCTTGGCGCACCGCTTTTCGCCAAATCCCCCACCGGCTATGCGCTGAGCGAGGCGGGCGCGCGGCTCATGGCCCACGCGATCCGCGCCGAACAGGCGATGGAGGAGGCGGCGACCGAGCTGGGCGGGCAGGCGGGGGGGCTCTCGGGGCAAATCCGGATCGGTGCGCCGGATGGCTGCGCCAATTACCTGCTGCCCCAGGTCTGCGCGGCCATCGGCAAGGAGAACCCGGATCTTGAAATCCAGATCGTCGCATTGCCGCGCGTCTTCAACCTGACGCGGCGCGAGGCGGATATGGTCATCGCCGTCAGCCCGCCGACGGCGGGCCGCCTCACGGTGCAGAAGATCACCGATTACCGGCTTCATCTGGCGGCCTCGCGCGCCTATCTGCGCGCGCATCCGCCGATCACCCGGCTCGAGGACCTGCATGGCCACCGCATCGTCGGCTATATCCAGGACATGATCTTCGACCGCGAATTGGATTATCTGAGCGAGGCGGGGATTGGCCGGGTGGATCTGGCGTCCAATTCGGTCGCTGTTCAGCTCAACCTCGTGCGGCAGGGGGCGGGGATCGGGGTTCTGCACGATTTTTCGTTGCCCTGGCTGCGCGCGACCAGGGTTCTGCCCGATCAGCTTTCGCTCACGCGCAGCTTTTACCTCGTGCGCCATGCCGATGACCGGCGGCTGGAGCGGCAGAACCGTTTTGCGACCGCCCTTGTCGAGGGGCTGCGCGCGGAAGTTGCGCGACTGGAGGCCGAGACTTGACAGGAATTTTATTGTCGATCACGCTAGTGTTATCGACATTTTGTTTCGGAAGGGTCCCGACATGCTCGTTCACCAGATTCTGAAATCCAAAGGCGATAGCGGCGTGATCACCGTTACCCCCGACACCCTTGTCTCGGAGGCTGCCAGCATTCTTGCCGAGCGCCGGATCGGCGGGGTGGTCGTGTCCGCCGATGGCGAGCGGCCTGACGGCATCCTGTCGGAGCGCGATATCGTGCGGGCGCTGGCGGTGCGTGGTGCGGGCTGTCTCAAGGAAACGGTGAGCGAGATGATGACGCGCAACCCGGTCTGCTGCTCGCGGCAGGACACATCCGACGCGGTGCTGACCCGCATGACCGATGGCCGTTTCCGGCATATGCCGGTGGTCGAGGAGGGCCGCCTTGTGGGCATCGTGACCATCGGCGACGTGGTCAAGGCGCGGCTGGAAGAGCTGTCGATGGAGAAAAACGCGCTCGAAGGCATGATCATGGGCTACTGAGGGGCTTGCATCGGCGCGCGCAATCTTGTTGCGTGCCACACGACTGCAAGAACGGAGCCGCCTCATGCGCATCGCCCTCTATCCCGGCACTTTCGACCCGATAACCCTGGGTCACATCGACATAATTCGGCGCGCGGCGATGCTGGTGGACCGGCTGGTGATCGGCGTGGCCATCAATCGCGACAAGGGGCCGCTCTTCTCGCTCGAAGAGCGGGTGGCGATGATCGAGGCGGAATGTGTGGGGCTGTCGAAGCTCACCGGCACCGAGATCGTGGCCCATCCGTTCGAGAACCTGTTGATTCACTGCGCCCATGATGTCGGTGCGCAGATCATCATTCGCGGCCTGCGCGCGGTGGCGGATTTCGAGTATGAATTCCAGATGGTCGGCATGAACCGCGCGCTCGACAACACCGTCGAGACGGTATTTCTCATGGCGGACGCAGGCCATCAGGCGATCGCGTCGAAGCTGGTCAAGGAAATCGCGCGGTTGGACGGGGATGTGTCGAAATTCGTGACCCCCCTGGTCAAGGCGGCGCTGGCCGGGAAATTCGGCTGAGGGTCAGTCCGCGCCCGCCATGGCTGCGGCCACGTCCAGCATCCGGTTGGAAAACCCCCATTCGTTGTCATACCAGGCCAGAACCCGGACCAGATGGCCGTCCATCACGCGGGTCTGGTCGGTGGCGAAAACCGCGCTCATCGGGTTGTGGTTGAAATCCGATGACACCAGTTCGCGGCCCGTCACGTCAAGAATGCCCCTGAGCGGACCGGTGGCGGCCTCTGCGATGGCGGCGTTGATTTCCTCGGCGCTTGTGTCCCGTGCGGCCTCGAAGGTCAGATCGACGGCGCTCACGTTCGGGGTGGGCACGCGGATGGCTGTGCCGTCGAGACGGCCCGCGAGGTCCGGCAAGACAAGACCCACGGCGCGCGCGGCCCCGGTTGTGGTGGGGATGATGTTGAGGCCCGCGGCCCGCGCGCGATAGAGGTCACGATGCATGGTGTCGAGCGTCGGCTGATCGCCGGTATAGCTGTGGATCGTGGTCATGAAGCCGCGCGTGATGCCGACCACCTCATGCAGCACCTTGGCCACGGGGGCGAGGCAGTTGGTGGTGCAGGACGCGTTCGAGACGATGATGTCGTCGGATGTCAGGTCGGCGTGGTTCACGCCGTAAACCACGGTGCGGTCGGCGTTCCTGGCCGGGGCCGAGACAAGCACCCGGCGCGCGCCGTTCCGGAGATGACGCGCGGCGGCGTCGCGCTCGGTGAAGATACCGGTGCATTCCAGCACGATATCCACATCGCTCCAGGGCAGCGCCTCGGGCTCGCGCAGCGCCGTCACCCGGATCGGACCGGCCCCTGCGTCGATGGTGTCGCCGTCCACCTTGACGAGGCCGGGAAAACGGCCGTGGACGCTGTCGAATTCCAGAAGATGCGCGTTGGTCTCGACCGGGCCGAGATCGTTGATGGCGATGATCCGCAGATCGGTGCGCCCCGATTCCACCAGCGCGCGCAGCACGTTCCGCCCGATCCGTCCGAAACCGTTGATGGCGAGGGTCGTTGTCATGGCGTGGCCTCCTCTGGATGTTAGCGCTAACTATTCGACGCGAACATACGCGAAAACGCAACTCTGTCAATCTGCTGGAAAACGAAAGTGATCAGCGCCAGAAGGCCAGCCAGTCGATCAGATCGAGGAGCTTGCGCGCGACAAAAAGCGCGCCGGCCATGTCGTTTCGCGCCATGTCATAACCGAGCGCGAGAACGAGCATGGCACCGAGCGCAAGCGCGATCCTGTTGGTCATGGGCGGCCTTTCGACAAATCCGCGATCAGTCTTGCCCCAGCAGGCATGGCGGCGCAAGCGTCCGGGGGAGCGGCGTGCAGGGAAAAGGCCGTCGCGGATGGGGTTGCACCGTCGCCGCGTCGCCTACCGGTTTGCCCCGAGTGCTAAGGGATGGCCGCCCCAACGCGGGCCTTCCTATCGGGATTGCCGTTCAAAATCGAGGTCGCCCTGCCGTGCCGTCACCGTTTCCCAAACACGATTCCCCGTTCGCGGGGTCCGGTCCCGGCTTGACTTTGCCGCGCTGCCCATGTGTATCGGCCCGGACCCGAGACAAACCCCGAACCGCGCCGTTCCCGGCCCCGGAGAGCCAAAATGCACGCATATCGCAGCCATTCCTGCGCCGATCTGAGGAAATCCCATGTCGGAGAGACCGTCCGCCTTGCCGGATGGGTCCACCGCATCCGCGATCACGGCGGGGTTCTCTTCATCGACCTGCGCGATCACTATGGCGTAACGCAGGTGCTGTGCGACTCTGACAGCCCGGTTTTCAAGGCCGTGGACGGCTTGCGCGCCGAATATTGCGTGCGCATCGACGGCGAGGTGAAGGCGCGCGATGCGAGCCTCGTGAACGCGAAACTCCCCACCGGCGAGGTCGAGGTCTATATCCGCGACATGGAAATCCTCGGCGCGGCGTCCGAGTTGCCGCTCCAGGTGTTCGGCGATCAGGAGTATCCCGAGGAGACGCGCCTGCGCTACCGCTATCTCGACCTGCGCCGCGAGGCGATGCAGGCCAACATGGTGCTGCGCTCCGACGTGGTGGCCTCGATCCGCAAACGCATGTGGGACAAGGGGTTCCGCGAGTTCCAGACGCCGATCATCACTGCCAGCAGCCCCGAGGGCGCGCGCGACTTTCTGGTGCCCTCGCGCCTCCATCCCGGCAAGTTCTACGCCCTGCCGCAGGCCCCGCAGCAGTTCAAGCAGCTCATCATGGTGTCGGGGTTCGACAAGTATTTTCAGGTGGCACCCTGTTTCCGCGACGAAGACCCCCGCGCCGACCGTTCGCCCACCGATTTCTACCAGCTTGACATGGAAATGTCCTTTGTCGAGCAACAGGACGTATTCGACACCGTGGCCCCGGTGATCGCGGGCGTGTTCGAGGATTTCGGCGGCGGCAAGGCGGTCGATGCGCCCGAGAGCTGGCCGCAGATCCCCTATGCCGAGGCGCTCTTGAAATACGGCACCGACAAGCCAGACCTGCGCAACCCGATTGAAATGCAGGACGTGAGCGAGCATTTCCGGGGGTCCGGTTTCGCCATCTTCGCGAAATTGCTGGAGCAGGACGGCACCGAGGTGCGCGCCATCCCCGCGCCCACGGGCGGCAGCCGCAAGTTCTGCGACCGCATGAATGCGTTTGCCCAGAAAGAGGGGCTGCCGGGGATGGGGTATATTTTCTGGCGGAAACGCGAAGTCAAGTTTGCGACAACTGAAGCACTTGAAAGGGTCAGTGCTCTAGAGAAAATCCTCAACTCACTGCTTCCCGACGAAGACGCGACGCCGGATGAAGTCACAACTCGGAACCTTATCGAAGCTTATTCCGAACTAGCGAGGTTAGCGTCTGAGGCCGCGACTATCGAATCCGATGCCGTTGATAGAATGAACAGAGCGTTGGAAAACGGTAATGTTCGTCGTGCTGAACTCCTTTACAATGCTTACTTCGGTGACTTCGAAGCCGCAGGCCCTCTCGCCAAGAATATCGGCCCCGAGCGGACCGAGGCCATTCGCCAGCAGCTTGGCCTTGGCGTGGGCGATGCGGCGTTTTTCCTTGGCGGCAAGCCGCAGGCGTTCGAGCGGGTGGCCGGCAAGGCGCGCACGGTGATCGGCGATGAATTGGGGCTGAGCGATCAGGACCGCTTTGCCTTTGCCTGGATCGTCGATTTCCCGATGTATGAGCGCGACGAGGACAGCGGCCGCGTCGATTTCAGCCACAACCCGTTTTCCATGCCGCAGGGCGGGCGCGACGCCCTCGACGGCGATCCGCTGGGCGTGCTGGGCTATCAGTACGACCTTGCCTGTAACGGGTATGAATTGGTCTCTGGCGCGATCCGCAACCACCGCCCCGAGATCATGTTCAAGGCGTTCGAGTTGGCGGGCTATGGCGAGGAAGAGGTGCGCAAGCGGTTCGGCGGCATGGTGGGCGCGTTCCAGTATGGCGCGCCGCCTCATGGCGGCTGTGCGGCGGGGATCGACCGCATCGTGATGCTGCTGGCGGGCACATCGAACATCCGCGAGGTGATCATGTTCCCGATGAACCAGCGCGCCGAGGATCTGATGATGAACGCGCCCTCCGATCCCACGCCCGAGCAACTCATGGAGCTTGGCCTGCGGGTGCTGCCGCAGGCGTAAGCGGCTCAGATCGCCACCGGCTCGGCCAGCCGCGCCTCGATCAGGCCCATGACATGCGCCAGCCCCGCCTCGGGTCCGTGCCCGGTCAGGCCGCTTGCGGCCTGTGCCAGCGCCGGATCGCCCGCCGCCTGCGCCACGCCGATGAGGAACTGCGCGGCATAGGACAACGCCGCCGCACCGGGGCGGGCGGCCAGCACCGCGTGGACATGCTCGAGGTCGTCGCGATAGGCAAGGCGATCGGGCGTGATGCGTTCCTGTGACAGCGCATAGGGCCCGACCGGGCAGCGGTCCGGCGGCAGGTGGCGCAGCATCGCCTGTTGGAATTCCGCCAGCCGCACCATCGGCTTGGGCAGGAACCCGTCCGCGCCCGCGCGCCGCGCCGCGCCGCCAAGCCCGACATCGCCGCTCGTCGCGAGAATCACCGAGATGCGCGGGCGCGCGGCGCTCATGGTCCTGATCAGATCGAGGCCGGACCCATCCGGCAACCCCGCATCGACGATCATCACCGAGGGACGGTAGACCTGCAAATGCCGATGCGCCGCGCGCAGGCTGTCGGCGCGGCGCAGGCGCGCGCCGCTGCGCAGGCACATCAGGCGCAGCGCCTCGGAGGCAAAGCGGCTGTCCTCCACCACCAGCACCGTCAGCCCCAGAAGGGGACGGGCGGGCAGGGTGGCGCAGGGGCGGGGGCGCGTATCCGGGTCGATCATCGCAGGGCTCCTTTCGGGACGAGAACGCCCCCAGCTTGCCCGCTCATGATGAACGCGGGGTTAATGGCCCTCTGCGGCGCCCTGCCGCTTGAAAGCGGCCCGCGCCCGCGCCATAACCCCGCCAGACCAGCCAGAAGGAAGCGCCCCATGATCGGACGTCTCAACCATGTCGCCATCGCCGTGCCCGATCTCGAGGCCGCAAGCGCACAGTATCGTGATGCGCTCGGCGCAAAGGTCGGCGCGCCACAGGACGAACCCGACCACGGGGTCACGGTCGTGTTCATAGACCTGCCCAATACCAAGATCGAACTGCTCTATCCCTTGGGCGAGGAGAGCCCGATCAAGGGGTTTCTGGACAAGAACCCCTCGGGCGGCATTCACCATGTCTGCTACGAGGTCGAGGACATCATCGCCGCGCGCGACCACCTTCTGGCCAGCGGCGCGCGGGTGCTGGGCACGGGCGAGCCGAAAATCGGCGCGCATGGCAAGCCGGTTCTGTTCCTGCACCCCAAGGATTTTCAGGGGTGCCTTGTGGAACTGGAGCAGGTCTGATGGGTGTCACCTCGGCCATCGTGCTCTATGTGGTGATCTGGTTCCTGACGTTTTTCATCGTGCTGCCGATCCGCATAGAGACGCAGGGCGATCTGGGCCGGATCGTGCCCGGCACGCAGGCCGGTGCGCCGGAGCATCATCACCTGCGCAAAAAGGCGTGGATTACTTCCGGGATTGCTGCCGTGCTCTGGGCCATCGCGGCCTGGGTGATCCTGTCGGGCGTAATCTCGGTGCGCGATATCGACCTGTTCAACCGGATGGGCCCTGCCGCCGGATAGCATGGTAGATATGGGTGAAGGTCGCGGCCCCCAGCACCGGGATCACCAGGTTCACCAAGGGCAGCGAGAGCGGCATCGCCATGAGCACCCCCGCCGCCCAGATCGTCAGGCGGTGTTTCCTGCGCAACTGACGCGCCCCCTCGCGCCCCTCGCGGCGCATGGCGGCCAGTTGGAAATACTCCATCCCCAGAAGATAGCCGTTCAGACCCCAGAAGATGAAAAGAGCGAACGGCGTGAAGATCACGTAGAGGATGAGCGCGAGAAGGTTCGCGCCGATGATGACGCCAAGGAAATTCACCGTGTCCTTGAGCGCCTCGCCAAGCGGCACGGGCGACGCGGGCGGCAGGGACGGGTAATGGCGATCCTCCACCGCCTGCGCCACCTCGTCGAGAAACATCGAGGTGATGGCCGAGGCGACCGGCACCATGAGAAAGGCCGAAAGGATCATCATCAGCAGCAGTGACGCGCCGCTCAGCAGGTCGCCCACCCATGTCACCTCGCCGATGAACGGCAGCACCGTGCTGTCGCCCACTGTCGCCTGAATGAGCCAGAGCACACCTGCATAGACCGCAACAAGCAGGGCCAGTGTCAGCCCGATACCAAGCAGCAGCACACGGCGAAAGCGCGGGTCGCCGGTCTGGCCGAGTGTCTTGAGGAAGGCCGGAAAAATCATTCTGTCATCCAGGTGATCACCGCCTCGGGATCGGGGCGCGGCCGTTCGGGGGGGGCGGCGGTCTCGGTGCCGATGTGGATGAAACCGACGATGGTCTCATGCTCTGCGAGCCCGAGCGCCGCCTCGGCAAAGCCCCGGTCATGGCTGGCCCAGCCTGACAGCCAGTTCGCCCCCCAGCCCGCCGCCAGCGCCGCGCTCAGAAGGCCGTAAGCCACGCAGGCGGCCGAATAGGTCTGTTCGATGGCGGGAATCTTCTCGGAGGGTTTCGGCGACGCGATCACCGCCACGGCAAGATGCGCCTCGGCGAATTGGGCCTCCTGCTTGGCGGTATCCTCGGGCGCGCGCGCCAGCCGCGCGCCCACCTCGGGCACGAGCGCCGCCAGCCGCAACAGCGCCGCGCGCTCCAGCACCACAAGGCGCCAGGGCTCCAGCTTGCCGTGGTCGGGCACGCGCAGCGCCGCCACCAGAAGCGGCAGAAGCGCCGCGCGGTCGGGCACCGGCAGGCCAAGCGTCTTGGCCGGGCGCGACCGGCGTGTTTGCAGGAATGTCAGCGCGGCGGGGTTGGGATCGGGCATCGGCTCTCTCGCATCTGTTGCCCCTCCCATGTCGGCAACCGCGCGCGCGGGGTCAAGCCCCGGTGTGGATTACATCCACCAGCGCGCCCTGTCGTGGCGGGCCAGCCAGCCGCCGATGCTGAAATGGTCGCGCCGGACGAGCAGCACGAGCGCGATGAAGGCGCCCAGCACCGCAAGGTCGATGACCTGATTGCGGTTCACCGGAAAGCCGCGATCGTTGAGCGCGAAGGGGTCGAAAAACCCTTCCCAGCGGCGGGTGACGGTGAAAAAATGCATCAAGAGCAAACTGCCATAGCTGAAATAGCGGAATACCCCGAGCGCCACGAGCCCGCAAAGCGCGATTTGCAGGCCCCCCATCGCGTAGACCTGTGCCAGGCTCACGTCGACCCCGTCGAAATGCCGCGCAAGGCTTTGATATTGCTTGGGGGTAATGATCTTGTGCGCGGCCCAGAGGAACACGAACCACGCCAGCCCCAGCCGCAGGATCAAGAGCGCCAGACCGTCGAGCCGGTCCTGCGGGGTAAGGCGGAGCCGTGCGTCCATCGGTGTTCCCTCGGGTGTTTCGCGTCGCTGGCCGGTTGACCAGCGTGCCTTGCCTAATGGCTTGGTCCTGCGGTCGCAAGTCACATGGCGGCGAGGGATGTAAGAGGCACCGGACGGCGCGCGCGCTCGGGGCGTGTGACGAAAGCCTCGCGTGTCACGACACGGCCGGACAGGTGCCTGCTATCGCAGTTTCAGCGTCGCCAGCCCGATGATCGCCAGGATGAGCGCGATGATCCAGAAGCGGATGACGATCTGCGGCTCGGCCCAGCCCTTTTTCTCGTAATGGTGGTGGATCGGTGCCATCAGGAACACGCGCTTGCCGGTGCGCTTGAAATAGAGCACCTGGATGATGACCGAAAGCGCCTCGACCACGAAGAGCCCGCCGACGATGCCGAGAACCAGCTCGTGCTTTGTGGCCACCGCGATGGCCCCGAGCGCGCCGCCAAGCGCCAGGCTGCCGGTATCGCCCATGAAGACGGCGGCAGGCGGGGCGTTATACCACAGAAAGCCGAGGCCGCCGCCCACCAGGCCCGCGACGAAGATCAGGATCTCGCCGGTTCCGGGCACGTAATGCAGGCCGAGATATTCGGTAAAGTCCGTCCGTCCCACCGTGTAGGCGATGACGCCAAGCGTGGCCGAGGCGATCATCACCGGCATGATCGCCAGCCCATCCAGCCCGTCGGTGAGGTTGACGGCATTGGCCGCGCCCACGATCACGAACATCGCAAACGGGATGAAGAAAACCCCCATGTTCAGCAGCACGTCCTTGAACACCGGCAGGGCCAGTTGATTTTGCAGCGCGTCGGGGTGGTGATACCCCGCCCAGAGCGTTGCGACGAGCGCGATGGCGAAGCCCAGGGCAAGCCGCACGCGGCCCGGCACGCCCTTCACATTGCCCTTGGAGACCTTGGCGAGATCATCGGCAAAGCCGATCATCGCAAAGCCGAGGGTGACGAACAGCACGAGCCAGACATAGGGATTGTCAAGCCGCGCCCAGAAGAGGGTCGAGGTGACCAGCGCGCCGACGATCAGGAGCCCGCCCATGGTGGGCGTGCCGGCCTTGGCGAAATGGGTCGCAGGGCCATCCTCGCGGATCGGCTGGCCCTTGCCCTGACGGCGGCGGAGCACGTTGATCAGCGGTTGCCCGAAGATAAAGCCGAACACCAGCGCGGTCAGGAAAGCGCCGCCCGCGCGAAAGGTGATGTAGCGGAAAAGGTTGAAGATATCGCCCCCGTCCGAGAACAGTGTCAGCCAGTAGAGCATTACCCGCGTTCCTCTTCCATGCCCCGGCCCGCGCGGCGCAGCGCCGCGACGACAAGGCTTACCTTGCTCCCCTTGGAGCCTTTGACCAGCACCACATCGCCCGCGTCGATCAGGCGATGCGCCTCGGCCGCCAGATCCTCGGCGGTCTTGACACAGCGCCCGCGCTTCTGCTCGGGCAGCGCCTCCCAGAGGGCGCGCATCCGGGGGCCCACGCAATGCACCTCGTCCACCGTCTGCATCGCGGGCAGGGCGGCAAGCGCGGCGTGGAGCGCCGTCTCGGTCTCGCCCAGTTCCAGCATGTCGCCCAGAATGGCGATGCGCCGCCCTTGCGAGACGCGGCCCACGTCATGGCGCGGGGTGCTCGCGGCCAGCACCTCAAGGGCTGCGGCCATGGATTCGGGGTTGGCGTTGAAGGCGTCGTCGATGAGGTCGATGCTCATGCCATCGGCGGCCAGATCGAGCACCAGCCGCTCGCGCGTGCCGCGCCCCTCGGGCGGCGACCAGCGCGCCAGATCGGCAATCGCCACCGCCCGGTCAAGGCCCAGCAGATGCACCACCGCCAGCACCGCCAGCCCGTTCATGGCAAAATGCCGCCCCATCGTGCCCACCTTGTAAAGCAGCGGCGTGCGCCAGGCGCGCGCCCGCGCCACCGTCGCGCCGTCATGCAGCTTGACCGAGAGCAGGCGATGATGCGCGCCCCGCGCCGTGCCGAAGCCCAGCACGCGCGCGGCATGGCGCGCGGCGCTCTCGCGCAGGATGGGGGCGGTTGAAATATCGGTGTTCAGGACAGCCACGCCGCCCGGCTCCAGCCCCTCGTAGATCGCGGCCTTCTCCCGCGCGATGCCCTCAAGGCTCTCGAACGCCTCCAGATGGGCGGCGGCGACCGTGGTGATCACCGCGATATGGGGCCGCGCCATGCGCGAGAGCGGCGCGATTTCTCCGGGATGGTTCATGCCGATCTCGATCACGGCGAACTCGGTATCCTCGGGCATCCGCGCCAGCGTCAGCGGCACACCCCAGTGATTGTTGTAGCTGGCCTCGGCGGCATGGGTGCGGCCCTGATGCGAGAGCACCGCGCGCAGCATCTCCTTGGTCGAGGTCTTGCCGACCGAACCGGTCACGGCGATGACCCGGCCCCGCATCCGGGCGCGGCCCGCGCGCCCCAATGCCTCGAGCGCGGCTTGCACGTCCTCGACCAGAAGGAGCGGCGCGTCGGCGGTGACACCTTCGGGCACGCGGCTCACCAGCGCCGCCGCCGCCCCCCCGGCCAGCGCCTGCGCCACGAACTCATGCCCGTCGCGTGCCGCGCTGAGCGCCACGAAAAGATCGCCGGGTTGCAATGTGCGCGTGTCGATGGAGACGCCCAAAGCGGCCCAGTCGCCCGTGGCTCGGCCCCCGGTGGCCAATGCCGCCTCGGCTGCGGTCCAGAGGCTCATGCCACGCCCCCGTCAAGCACGGCGACGGCGAGGCTGGCCTGTTCGGCATCGTCGAAGGGCAGCACGTCCTGCCCGATAACCTGACCGGTCTCATGCCCCTTGCCGCAAATCAGCAGTGCATCGCCGGGCCCGAGCGCATCGACGCCGCGCAGGATCGCCTCGGCGCGGTCGCCCACCTCGAGCGCGCCGGGACAGCCCGAGAGGACGGCGGCGCGGATCGTGGCGGGGTTCTCGGAGCGGGGGTTGTCGTCGGTCACGATCACCGCATCGGCGAATTGCGCGGCGGCCTGTCCCATCAGCGGGCGCTTGCCCCGGTCGCGGTCACCGCCCGCGCCGATGATGGCGACAAGCCGCCCCATGACATGCGGGCGCAGCGCGCGGATGGCTGTCGAGACGGCGTCGGGGGTATGGGCATAATCGACGAAGACCGCCGCGCCATTGCCGCGCGTCGCGGCCAGTTGCATCCGCCCGCGCACCGTGGTCATGCCCGGCAGTTCCGCCAGCACGCGCGCGGGGTCCGCGCCCGCGCCGATGGCAAGCCCTGCCGCGAGCGCCACGTTTTCGGCCTGGAACCCGCCGATGAGGTCAAGGCGTATCTGGTGGATGCGGTCCTCCCACGCGAGCCGGATCACCTGACCGGTGGCGTCGAAGCGTTGCGCGAGAAGGTGCAGATCGGCGCCATCGCGGCGCCCGACGGTCAGAAGATCCTGCCCCCGGTCGGTGGCAATCTCGGCCATGCGCGCGCCATTGGGGTCGTCGATATTGATCACCGCCACGCCGCTCTCGGGCAGGACGCGGGCGAAGAGGCCCGATTTGGCCTGAAAATAGCTCTCGAAATCGGGGTGATAGTCGAGATGGTCCTGCGTGATGTTGGTAAACCCCGCCGCCACGAGGCGCACCCCGTCAAGCCGCGCCTGCGCAAGACCGTGCGAGGAGGCCTCCATCGCGGCATGGGTCACGCCCTGCGCCGCGCAGTCGGCCAGCACGCGGTGAAGTGTGATCGGCTCGGGGGTGGTGTGGGAGAGCGGCGCGCGCACCGCGCCTTCCACCCCGGTGGTGCCGAGATTGACCGCGTCAAGCCCGAGCGCTTCCCAGATCTGGCGGGTGAAGGTGGCGACCGAGGTCTTGCCGTTGGTGCCGGTCACGGCCACCATGGTTTCGGGTTGCGCGCCGAACCAGAGGGCTGCGGTAAAGGCGAGCGTCTGGCGCGGGTCCTCGGCCACGACAAGCGCCGCCTGATGCAAGCCGAGCGCGTCGGCGGCAAGACGTGCGCCCGTCGCATCGGTGAGGATCGCCGCCGCACCCTGCGCAAGCGCCGCGTCGATGAAGCGCGCGCCATGAACCTGCGTGCCCGGAAGCGCCGCGAACAGCATCCCCTCGCGCACCGCGCGGCTGTCGGTGGCAAGCCCGGTGATGCGCGCCTGTCGCCCGCCTTGCGCTGTCAGGCCAAGCTCTGTCAGTGTCCGTATCTGCCCCACGCGCACCATCCGCCCTTACTGAGATGCGGGCCTTATAACAGGCACTCCGGCGTGTTCAATCGTGGGTCTGAGTCCCAACAGCGGCGCGGTGCGGCGGATGATTTCGGCGGCAACGGGCACGGCGGTCCAGCCCGCGGTGCGGCGCGCTTCGCTGCCGGAGGTTTCCACCGGCTCGTCCAGCGTGACGACGAGCACGTATTTCGGATCATCGGCGGGGAACATGCCCGCGAAACTGGCGATGACCTTGTCCTTGTAATAGCCGCCGCCCCTGGCCTTGGGTTTGTCGGCGGTGCCGGTCTTGCCGCCCACGGCATAGCCTTCCACCTCGGCCAGGCTGGCCGTGCCCTCGCTCACCACCTTGCGCATCATGTCGCGCATGGCGGCCGATGTCGCCTCGGATATGACGCGAGGCCCCGGTGTGCGGGTCGGGTCGCGCAATAGCGTCGGCGTCACAAGCCGCCCGCCGTTGACGATGGTGGCATAAGCGGCGGCAAGGTGCATCGGGCTGGTCGAGAGGCCGTGACCGTAGGAAATGGTCATGGTCGACAACTCCGACCAGTTTTTCGGCAAAAGCGGGCCGCTGCCCGATGCCTCGCTGATCTCGAGCGGCGAGGGCTGCATGAAGCCGAGCGCGTCGAGAAAGGTTTTTTGCCGCGCGCCGCCGATCTGGAGCGCGATGCGCGCGGTGCCGACGTTGGAGGATTTCACCAACACCTTTTCCGCGCTGAGTTCGGGGCCGTAATTGCGGAAATCGCGGATGCGGAACTTGCCCCACTGCATCGGGCTGCGCGTGTCGATGACGGTGGCGGGGGTCACCAGACCCAGATCCAGCGCCTGCGCCAGCGCGAAGACCTTGAAGGTCGAGCCAAGCTCGTAGACACCCTGCACTGCGCGGTTGAAGAGCGGGCTGTCATCGGGATTGCCTTCCGTGGGCAGGGGCGGGCGTTTGTTGGGATCGAAATCGGGCAAGGAGGCGACCGCGATCACCTCGCCCGATTGCGCGTCCATCAGGATGCCGGCGGCACCCTTGGCATTCATGATCTTCATGCCGCCCAAAAGGACCCGCTCCATCGCCGCCTGCACACTGAGGTCCAGCGAGAGGATCAGCGGTTCATGCGCGCGGGCAGGGTCGCGCAGGCGCTCGTCAAGCTGTTTTTCGATCCCCGCGACGCCCACCACCTCGGCGGCGTGCACGCCCTCGCGGCCAAAGCTGGCACCGCCCATGACATGCGCGGCCAGACGCCCATTGGGGTAAAGCCGCATCTCGCGCGGACCAAAGAGCAAGCCCGGCTCGCCGATGTCATGCACCGCCTGCTTCTGTTCGGGGCTGAGGGTGCGGCGGATCCAGAGAAACTTGCGCGTGCCGGTGAAATCGCGCAGTAGGCGCTCGCCGTCGAGATCGGGGAAAATCTCCACCAGCGTTTCGGCGGCGCGCACCGGGTCCACCATCTGATGCGGCTGGGCATAGAGGCTGTAGGTGTCGAGGTTGGTTGCCAGAACGCGGCCTTGCCGGTCCACGATATCGGCGCGCTGGGCGTGAATTTGTGCGCCTTCGCTGCTGATGCGCGGCTCGGCGGGTTCGGATTGTGCCAGCACCGCCATCTTGCCGCCTACGGCGGTGAAACCGATGAAAAACAGCCCCGCAAGCACCAGAAGCCGCCCCTCGGCGCGGCGGCGCGCGCGGTCGCGCATTTCCTCGTGGCGCAGGCGGATATTCTCGCGCTCGATGGCGTCGGGGTTCTCGCCCTTGCGGCGCGCTTCGAGGATACGCGCCAGCGGGCGCAGCGGCGTGCGGATCATGGCAGTTGCTCTTCGGTGTTGGAGACATCGACCGGATTGTTGAGAATCAGCGCCGCCGGGGCCGGATAGGCCACCTGATCGATGCGCCCGAACTGGTGCGGTTGCAGCGGCATGAGGCCGAGCCGGTCATAATTCATCTCGACCAGATCCATCAGCCGGTCGGGCCGGTTGAGATAGGCCCATTCGGCGTTGAGCATCCGAAGCCGCTGGCGTGCCTCGGCGATGCCTGATTGCAGGCGTTCGGCCTCTGCAATCGCGGCCTGGGTGCGGTAATTCTCGCGGTAGGCCCAGAAGGCGAGGCCGATCACGGCAAGCGCCGTCAGAACATGGAGCAGGCTGCGCATCATTTCTCTCCCTTCAGCATGGGCAGGCCGAGCGCGGCGGGGTCCGAGAGGCCGGGGGCTGCGTCGGTGCGGATGCCGATGCGCAGCCGGGCCGAGCGCGCGCGGGGGTTGTCGGCCAGTTCCGCGTCATCGGGCGCGATGGCCTTGCGGGTCCTGAGCGTGAATTGCGGTGCCTCGCGCTGCGTCTCGGGGGCGTGACGGCTGCCGCCGCCCTGCGCGCCCGCGCGGGTCTGCAAGAAGCGTTTCACGATCCGGTCCTCGATGGAATGAAAGGTGACGACCGCCAGTTGCCCGCCGGGTTTGAGCGCGCGCTCGGCCGCCTCCAGCCCGCCCATAAGGGCGCGGTATTCGTCGTTGACGGCGATGCGGATGGCCTGAAAGCTGCGGGTCGCGGGATGTGCCTGGCCGGGTTTGGCGCGCGGCAGGCAGCGCTCGACGATGGCGGCCAGTTGGGCGGTGGTCTCGATGGGCGCTGTTTCGCGCGCGCGCAGGATGGCGCGGGCGATGCGTCGGCTCGCGCGTTCCTCGCCGTAAAGATAAAGGATATCGGCCAGTTGCGCCTCGGCGGCGGTGTTGACCAGATCGGCGGCGCTTGGCCCTTCCTGGCTCATCCGCATGTCAAGCGGGCCGTCGCGCATGAAGGAAAAGCCGCGCGTCGCCTGATCAAGCTGCATCGAGGACACACCGAGATCGAGCACCACGCCGTCGAGCGCCTCGGCATGGCTGTCCATCGCCGCGAAATTGTCCTGCACCAGCCGCAGCCGGTCGCCGTAGGGCGCACCCCAGTCCCGCGCCATGGCGATGGCCAGCGGGTCGCGGTCCACGCCGATGACCTGATCGGCACCCGCCTCCAGAAGCCCGCGCGCATAGCCCCCGGCGCCCAGCGTGCCATCAAGCCAGGTGCCACGCACGGGGGCGACGGCGGCCAGGAGCGGGCGCAAGAGGACCGGGATGTGAGGGGCGGGCGAGGCAGGGGCAGCGGCGGCCATGGCTCAGCCCCCGTCGGGCGTGTCGAGCAGGGTGAGCGGGTCGAAATCCTCGGGGAATTCGTCAAGCCATTCGGTGACATCGGCAAGGCGCTTGGCCTGATAGGTCTCGGGCTTCCAGATCTGGAACGTGTCGCCCGCCGCGATGAAGAACGCCTCGTCCTCGAGATCGAGCTTCTTGCGCAGCTTGGCGGGCAGCACGATGCGGCCCGTGTCATCGACCGAGGTGGGGAGCGACTGTCCCTGGAACATGTGTTCGAGCAGGCGGCGCGGTTTGGAGCCGCGCGGCAGGCGGGCGATTTTCTCGTCCACTTCCTGCATCGCCTCGATGGTGAAACATTCAAGGAAATCGCGGCGGTGGTCGCCATAGACGATGATCAGTTCGGGCTGTTTTCCGGCGCTCCAGTTGGGATCGCTGTCCTGGATCACGGGGCGAAAGAGCGCGGGGATCGACACCCGGCCCTTGGCATCCACCTTTACGGTGTTTTCGCCTCTGAATATCCGACCCACTGTCCCGATGGCCTCTTTTGGTGCCCCCGGTTGATACCCGGTCCCCCTGACGGAAAACGGCGGGTTGATCTGCTGCCACTGATCAACCCGCCGCCCTCGTCCCGCCTAGCGGGGTTTCCGACTGCGCGCGCCACCTGGGGGGATGTCTGCTCGCTCGCGCGCCGGATTCTTATGCGATGAAGCTGGGTGCCTGTATGAAACCTGACTTGGGAGATTGTTTCGGGGTCTTGTTGCCCCTTCGTCTGTCCCGTCCTCATCGTGGTCCTTGGATAGCATGGTATTTTCTCCCACTGCAAACATTTTTTGAGCTTTCTTTCGATGGCGCGCCTGCTGGGATATCTTGGGAAACAAGGGGATACGTCATTAGTTGGTCAATTTTGGATCATGTGGTGCTTTTTTATAAAATATATCCAATATATTGTGTTTCATCTTAAGGTATAAACGTCCCACGATTTCCCAAGCAATCTACGGATATCGATGTTGCCCCATGGTTTCCCAACCGTCTGACAGGGCCTCAACAGGCGAAATTCATCGAATCACGCCTGCGAATCACCGTCAATGCGGGTTTCGGCGCGCCTGTCCCGGAAACGACAAAGGCCCCGCCGGGGCGGGGCCTCAAGACGCATGGGGCACGGGATCAGCTCAGCGCGCGGCGCAGCCCCGGAAGGTGGCGCAGCACCAGCACGTCAAGCGCCAGCACCGCGACCAGCGTCAGACCCGCCAGCGGAAACGCGAGCGACACCGCCAGCCCCACCAGCGCCGCGCCCTGCCACATCGGCAGATCGCGCGGCAGGGGCGGGGCAACAAGGCGCGCGGCCCCGGCAGGCCGCCGCTTCCACCACATCACCACCGAGGAGACACAGAGAAACAGCACCGCGAGGCAAAACACCGTATTTGCCAGCACGCTCCAGAGCCCCATCGTGCCCATGTGCAGCGCGATGCCCACGGCCATCGCCTTTCCCGCCAGCGAGTAATCGCCATAGCGCACATCGGCGAGGATATTGCCGGTATACTGGTCCACATGCACCGTGCGGTCCGAGGTCGGGTCGGTATCGTCGGTGTTCATCGAGTCGCGGCCCAAGGTCCAGACCCCGGTCTCGCCTTGGGGCAGGTTGAGCTGATAGCGCGCATCGAATCCGATCTGCCGCGCGAGCGCGTCGAGCGTGTCGATGGTCACCGCGCCGCTCACGCCCTCATGGCCCGCATGGCTGCCCGAGGCGGGCATGGGCGTGCGTTCGAGCGCCCAGGGCACCTCCTTGCGGTCGTGGTTCATGCTGGCATGGATATCGTCCGAGAGCGGCACGCTGTCCCATTTCTCGGCCGGAAACTGGCTCCAGGCCTGCACCAGCTTTTCGCCCCAGACCCCCGACCAGGCGAGGCCGGAGACAAGAAAGAACGCCAGCACGATGGAAATCCAGAAGCCCAGCACCCCGTGCAGCGACCGCCAGAGCGCGCGGCCCCGGCCCAAGGTAGGGATGAGCGCCGCGCGCCACCCGGCCTCGCGCGGCCACCACATGTAAAGGCCGGTCGCGATCAGCACCATGCCCAGAGAGGCGGCGATTTCCAGCATCCGGTCGCCGGTCACGCCCAGCATCAACTCGGAATGGACACCATCGGCGAAATCATACCAGCCTTGCCGTCGTGGAAACTGCGCCAGCACCTCGGCGCGGTAGGGATCGACCACGACCATGGTCGCCTCGCCGCCCTGATCGACGCGGAAAATCGCCGCCAGATCATCGCGGCGCGGGGCCACGTATTGCTTGAGCGTGCCGCCCGGAACGGCCGCCACCGCCGCTTGGGCCTGCACCGAGACAGCAAGCGGCGCATCGAGCGGTTGCACCACGGTGCGCTCGCCGTCGCGCCCGTCGATCCAGGCGATCCACAGCATCATCAGCCCGGTCACGGCCAGGATGCAGAAGAACGGGATCACGAACAGCCCGGCATAGAAATGCCACCGCCAGGCCGCAAAATAAAAGGCGTTGGTGCCGCGCGCGCTCTCGGGCGGGGCACAGGTCTGATCAATCGAGGTCATGGAGCAACTCCATCGCAGGCGCCCCGCATCGCGGCGGCGCAGGTTGAAAAGGACTGGTTCGGGAAATCTCAGGCGCGCGGCGGTGCGCGGGTCTGTGGCAGGCCATGCGCCAGGCGGGCAGGGCGGATCTGCGCCTCGGCCGGGGTTGCCGGCGCGCGCACCGGGCGTGGCCAGACATCGGGCGCGCGCCCCGGCTCAGGCAGCACCATGGCCGCCGCGATGCGGCAGGCCTCGCAGCCATTGGTGCCGCTCTCATGCTTTGCGGGCGCGTGATCCCCGGCACCGCCGCCATGGGCGCAGAGGTCCCCGGCAGAGCCGCCCGCCGCCAGATAGGCCGCGTAATCCGCGTCCGGCAGCCCCCCGCCGCGATGCGCAAAGCCGACAGCGGCCAGCGCCACCGTCAGGACGGCCACGAGCAGGGCCGCGGTCAAAGGGCTTCGATCAATCCGCATCTTGTCCGATAGCCTGCCATGACCGCCAGACCCGCGCCAGCCTCAATCGCCGTCCGCGCCCAGCCATTTATACATCACCAGCGCATCGACCAGCCCCGCCTCGGGGTGGCGGAAGGCGTGCGGCAGGCGGCCCACGGTCGCAAAGCCCAGGCTTTGCCAGAGCGCGACGGCCCCCTCGTTGGTCTCGACCACGAAATTGAACTGCATCGCCAGATAGCCCATGGCGCGGGCCTCCTCGATGGCATGCTCGCAGAGCGCGCGCGCCACGCCGCGCCCGCGCGCCGCCTCGGCCACCACGAAACCCGCATTGCAGACATGCGCTCCACCGCCCGCCTGATTGGTCTTGATGTAGGCGGTGCCCAGCACTTCGCCCCCCGCCTCGGCAAGATAGGTGGCGCGCGGGGCTTCCATCCAGAGCGCGCGCACCGCCTCGGCATTGAGGTTTAGGTCGAGCGCATAGGTGTCGCCCGCGCGGATCACCGCGCGCAGCATGGGCCATAGCGCGTCGAAATCACCCGGACGCGCCAGCCGGATCGTGACGTCATCCATTCACATCCACCACCACGCGGCCCTTGACCTGTCCCTTGAGGATTTCGGCCCCGAGGCGTGGCAGATCACCGAGGCTGGCGGGCACGATCATCGCCTCGAGCTTGTCCATCGGCAGGTCGCGCGCGATGCGGCCCCAGGCGCGCAGGCGGTTGTCATAGGGCTGCATCACGCTGTCGATGCCCAGAAGGTTCACGCCGCGCAAAAGGAAGGGAATGACCGTCGCGGGCAGGCCCGCGCCGCCCGCAAGGCCCACGGCGGCGACGGAGGCCCCGTATTTCATCTGCCCCAGCACCCGCGCCAGCATCGCGCCGCCCACGGCATCGACGCAGCCGGTCCAGGTCTCGGCTTCCAGCGGGCGCTTGACCGTCTCGTTCAGCTCCTCGCGCGGCACGATCTGCGTGGCCCCCAGCGACCGCAGGTAATCGGCGGTCTCGGGGCGGCCCGTCACCCCCGCCACCTCATGCCCGAGATTGGCGAGGATCGCGGTCGCCACGGACCCGACACCGCCCGCAGCCCCCGTCACCAGCACGGGCCCGTGCCCCGGCTTCAGCCCGTGATCCTCCAGCGCCATGACGGCCAGCATCGCGGTAAATCCTGCGGTGCCCACGGCCATCGCGGCCCGCGTGTCCAGCCCTTCGGGCAGCGGCACCAGCCAGTCGGCCTTCACCCGCGCCTTTTGCGCGTAGCCGCCCCAATGCGCCTCGCCCACGCGCCAGCCGGTCAGTACCACCTTGTCGCCGGGCTTGTAACGCGCGTCGCGGCTTTCCTCGACGATTCCGGCGAAATCAATCCCCGGCACGTGCGGATATTTGCGCACAAGGCCGCCCCCCGGCCCGATGCAGAGCCCGTCCTTGTAATTCACGGTGGAATACTCGACCGCGACGAGCACCTCGCCATGCGGCAGATCCTCCACGGAAATCTGTTTCACCGCCGCAGATGTCTTGCCGCTTTCCTCGTCCTTCTCGACGACCAATGCGTTGAACATATCGCTCTCCATGTCATTCGCAGGGCCAGCCCCCCGCTTCATCTTGCCAAAAATATCCCGGGGAGTGTGAGGGGCTGGCCCCTCACTCCCCCTCTCAGGCCCAGAACCCCGCCTGCACCACGCCGCGCCGCTCGCCATCCGGCGCCATGACCCGCAGGTCGGTGCCCGCCTCCCAATCGGTCATCCGCACCATGCCGATGGCCACGTTGACCTGATGATCCGGCGACCACGCGGCGGAACTCACGCGCCCCACCCGCTCGCCCCGCTCCGACAGCACCGGCCACCAGTCCACACAGGGCGGCACCGCGCCGCCCTCGATGGCGATGGCGCGGATTTGTTGCACCGGCCCTTCACGAGCCACCCGCAAGAGCGCATCGCGCCCGATGCAGCCGATCGCCGTGTGGGTGTTGCAGAACCGGCCCAGCCCGCATTCATGCGGCGTGTTGTCGTCGGTCATGTCGTTGCCATAGCTCAGCAATCCGCCCTCGATCCGCTCGATCAGGTTGGGACAGCCCGCGCGCACGTCCCACGGCTTGCCCGCCTCCATCAGGGCGTTCCACAGCGGCATCCCTATATCGCCGCCCTCGACATAGATCTCATAGCCGCCCTGCTTGGAATAGCCCGAACGCGCGATCACCATGTCGCGGCCCTGAAAATCGAACATCCCGAACCGAAAGAAGCGGATATCGCGCACCGCGTCGCCAAAGACCGCCGCCATCAGATCGTCGGCACGCGGTCCCTGCACCGCCAGCGGCGACACGTCCGGCTCATCCACCAGCACATCGAGCCGCCAGCCCTGCACGATCCCCTTGACCCAGTAGAGCAGGTCCGAATCGGCAATCGAAATCCACCAGCGATCCTCGGCCAGTTTCACGGCGACGGGATCGTTGAGCATCCCGCCGGTCTCATCGACGATGGGCACGTAATAGCATTGCCCCGGCATCATCCCCCGCAAATCGCGCGGCGTCAGCATCTGCATGAGGCGGCCCGCATCCGGGCCGCGCAACTCCACCTGCCGCTCGCAGGCCACGTCCCAGACCTGCACCGCCTGCTTGAGATGGCGATAATCCTCCTCGATGGAGCGGAACACGGTAGGCAGCAGCATGTGGTTATAGACCGTGTAGGCCCTGACCCCCGCCGCCTCGACCCCTTGGGAAAACGGCGTGCGGCGCAACCGGCGCGAGGGCGACAGCAGCACCATCAGCGCGGGCCTTTCCAGTCGATCTGGCAGATTTCCGCGCTGCGCCCGTCGAAATCCCACACCCGGCCAAAGGCGCGCACGCGGCCCTTGGTGGCGGTGGCGACGGTGATATCCGGCCCCATCCAGTATTCGGTGTTGGTGACAACGATATCCTGACCGCCATGGCCCGGAACGGGGATCACCTCGCCCTGGATCTTCTTGCCCACCATCAGGCGGCGGGCATTGCCCTCGGTCTCGAAGATGACCGGCGCGCGCTCGGCGCCCAGAAACTCGCTCACCAGCACCCCGAAGAGGCCGGTGGTGCCGCGCGCCTTGCCGCTGAAAATATTGACCAGCGCCTCATAGCCTGCCTCGCTCGCGCGCTCGTCGATGAAGGCCGCCGCCTTCCAGTTGCCGCGCGCCATCAGGCCGGGGATTTCCAGCATCAGGCCGACGTTCAGCCCGCTCAGATCCTCGTCGCCGTAATGGCCCTCGTCGATGCGCACGCCCGACCAGGCCTGACAGTAGCCTTCCGTCGGCGCGTGTTTGCCAAGGCTCACCACGCAGGGGCAGAACACCGTGCAGTTGCAGTTGAGGATCAACTCCCCCTTGATCGCCCACGGGACTGTGCCCACCGTATCCAATGCCATATCCGGTCTCCTCTCTCAGATTGATGTGAACAGAACCCAGCCCGACGCGGCCAGCAGCGCCACGCCGAGCGGGCGGGTGAGCCAAGCGCCGATCTGCGGCAGTTTCTCCAGAACCATGATCACCGTGGCCAGCCCCATGAAGGCAAGGTTCATCACGCCCCCGACAAAGGCCAGCGCCATCAGCGCCCAGCAGCATCCCAGGCACACCAGCCCCAGCCGCACGCCGTTGTGGAGCGCGCCCTCGTCCCAATGCTGCATGAAGAAGGACAGCGGGCGGCGGCATTTGGACAGGCAGGCTTCCTTGGCGGGGCTGAACTGATAGGCCCCGGCTACGGCCAGCAGAACCGCCGACAGGATACCCGACCGGCTATCCCCGAACGCCGTCAGCAACCCGGCCTGAAACAGCGCCATCTGCGCGCCCGCCGCCAGCACCGAAAACCCCAGCCAGACCGACAGATACCCCGCCACCAGCGCGCCCAGCCGCGTCTCGCCCGCGTGGCCCAGATCCTCGTAGGTGGCGAAGGCCGGGAGCGCCGTGGGGGCCATCATCGCCGCCGACATCAGCGCCCACATCAGGATGATCCGGCCAAACCCGGCGGCATCGGGCGTGACGATGCACAGGCTTTGCAGGAAATCCGCGCCGTATATCTGCGCGCCCTCGCGCAGCGCGGCGGGCAGCGCCATCGCGTAAAGCAGCCCCCAGGCCCCGAGGATCAGCGCATAAAGCAGCAGCCAATGCCCGCCCCCCATCCGCCTGACCTGTGCCGCGATCATCGCTGCTTCCCCCGACTCATCCCTTGCATTCAAATTGTCAGACATTTAAATGTAAGACAAATGAAAATTGATCCCGACAACAAGGCCGACCTCTCGGCCCAGATCGCCGAGGCCATCCGCGAGGAGATCATGGCCGGGCGGCTCATTGTCGACGAACGCCTGCCCTCCGAGGCCGAACTCGCCGATCACTTCGCGGTCTCACGCCCCACGGTGCGCGAGGCGCTGAAACGCCTTGCCGCGCAATCGCTCATCCGCACCCAGCGCGGTGCGTTCGGCGGGGCCTTTGTCAACCGGCTGAGCTACACGGAGGCTTACGGTCAGCAGATCACCACCGCGACGCTGCTTTTGAGCATGAACGCGATCAGTTTCGATGTCGCCTGCGAGGCGCGCTATGCGCTGGAACGTGCCTGCACGCCCTTGGCGGCCCTGCGCCGCACGCCCGACACGCTGGCGACGATGCGCGCCGAGATTCACCGGCAGGGGCAGCCGGGGTTGACGGACGAGGCGTTCTGCGCCTCGGACGTGGCCTTTCACCGCGCACTGGTGGACAGCGCGGGCAACCCGGTGCTCAGCTACCAACTCGCGGGCGCGGTCGAGGCGATGCAGCCTCTGATGAACATGATCACCTTCACGGCGCGGTCGCGCGAGGTGATCGTGGGCTTTCACACCCGGATTGCCGATGCGCTTGAGGGACACGAGGCCGAGGCGGCGCTGGCGGCGCTGAGCGCGTTGGAAGCCTATACGCTCACGCTGGGGCGCGACGTGATGGCGGCACGCGCGCGGCCGAAGCGGTAGGGCCTGGCCTGACGGGGCCGGTTGGGATTTGCTCCCGGCGCGGCTCTCTTCGCAACCGCTCCCGGCCAGTCCCCCTCTTACCCCCGCGCCGCAATCGCCTGGCCCGCCGCCCAGCCCGAGGACCAGGCCCATTGGAAATTGTAGCCGCCCAGCCAGCCGGTCACGTCCACCGCCTCGCCGATGGCAAATAGACCGGGCAGGTGGCGCGATTCCATGGTGGCCGAGTCGAGCCCATGGGTGGCGATGCCGCCCAGCGTCACCTCGGCGGTGCGGTAGCCCTCCGAGCCGGTGGGCTTCATCTCCCAGCCGCGCAGCGCCGTGACGAGCGCGCCCAACCGGGCGTCGGACTGGTCTCCGAGATTGCCCGAAAGGGCCAGCGAGGGGGCGAGGTGGGTCACAAGCTTGCCCGGCAGATGCTGGCCCAGCACGGTGGTCAGGTTACGTTTGCCCTGGCTCTGGCGGTCTGCCCGCAGGGTCTCGTAAAGCGCGCCCCCGGGGTCGAGATCGAGCGTGATCGCCGTCCCCTCGCGCCAGAAGGACGAGATTTGCAGGATCGCGGGCCCCGAAAGCCCGCGATGGGTAAAGAGCGCCGCCTCCTCGAAGGCCACGCCGTCGCAAGCGGCGCGCACGGGCAGGGCCACGCCCGAGAGCGCGGCAAAGGGCGCGTCCGAGAAGGTCAGCGGCACAAGGGCGGGGCGGGTTTCGGTCAGCGCGTGGCCGAAGCGCTGCGCGACCTCGTAGGCGAGGCCCGTCGCGCCCATCTTGGGGATCGACTTGCCCCCCGTGGCCAACACGAGGTGGCGGGCCGTGACGGTAACGCGCGCCCCCTCGCGGTCGAGCACGGCGCGAAAGCACTGGCCGTCATGGTCGATCCCGACCACCCGCGTCGAAAGCCAAAGATCGGCACCCGCCTGCCGCGCCTCGGCGACCAGCATTGCGACGATCTGCGTCGCGCGCCCGTCGCAGAAAAGCTGCCCCAGTGTTTTCTCGTGCCAGCCGATGCCATGGCGCGACACGAGGTCGATGAAATCCCACTGGGTATAGCGCGCCAGCGCCGATTTGCAGAAATGCGGGTTCTGCGACAGGAAATTCTCTGGCCCCGCATGAAGATTGGTGAAATTGCACCGCCCGCCGCCGGAAATGCGGATCTTTTCGCCCGGCGCGCGCGCATGGTCGATCAGCAGCGCGCCCGGACCGGCATGAGCCGCGCACATCAGCCCCGCGGCGCCTGCGCCAAGGATGAGGGTCGTAACCGCGTTCGTCATGATCCGCCTGTGACGCGAAAACCCGCCCATTGGCAAGAGGTTCTGGCGCAGGGGCCGAAATGCGGCTAGACTGTGCACCGAGACCCCGCAAAGGGGCGAACCTAATCGAGGCGGCAGGCAGATGACGGAAATGGTCTATGGGGCAGTGCCCCTGCGGGACGCAGAGCCCGTTCTCCCCCGGTGGTGGCGCACGATCGACAGATGGTCGTTCTTCTCGGTGCTCATTCTCTTTGCCATCGGTATTCTGCTGGGGCTGGCGGCCTCGGTGCCGCTGGCGGAAAAGAACGGCTTTGCGCCGTTTCACTACGTTCAGCGACAGATGTTCTTTGGCGGGCTGGCACTTGTTGCCATGATGCTTGTCTCGATGCAGCGCCCCGAGACGGTGCGCAGGCTGGCGGTGCTGGGGTTTTTCGGCGCGCTGCTGGCGCTGATGTGTTTGCCGGTCTTCGGCACGGATTTCGGCAAGGGGGCGGTGCGCTGGTATAGCCTCGGGTTCGCCAGCGTTCAGCCCTCGGAATTTCTCAAGCCCGCATTCGTCGTCGTCGCGGCCTGGATGATCGCGGCCAGCTACGAGATCGGCGGCCCGCCGGGGCGGCTCTGGTCTTTCGCCCTCATGGTGGTGATCCTGGGCTTTCTGGCGATGCAGCCCGATTTCGGGCAGGCGGCGCTGGTGCTGTTCGGTTGGGGGGTGATGTGGTTCGTGAGCGGTGCGCCGGTCACCCTTCTGTTGATCATGGCCGGGGCGGTGGTGGCGGCGGGCACGCTGGCCTATGCCAATTCCGAGCATTTCGCGCGTCGCATCGACGGGTTTCTCAGCCCCGAACTCGATCCCACGACGCAGCTTGGCTTTGCCACCAACGCGATCCGCGAGGGCGGATTGTTTGGCGTAGGCGTGGGCGAGGGGCAGGTGAAATGGTCGCTGCCCGATGCGCATACGGATTTCATCATCGCGGTGGCGGCAGAGGAATACGGCCTCGTGCTGGTGATGGTCGTCATCGCGCTCTACGCGGGGATCGTCGTGCGCTCCTTCCTGCGGCTGATGCGCGAGCGTGATCCGTTCATCCGCCTCGCGGGCACCGGCCTTGTGGCGATTTTCGGCGCGCAGGCGATGATCAACATGGGCGTGGCGGTGCGGCTTCTGCCCGCCAAGGGGATGACCCTGCCGTTCGTCAGTTATGGCGGCTCGTCGCTGGTGGCGGGGGGCATTGCCCTGGGGATGCTGCTGGCCTTCACGCGGACGCGCCCGCAGGGGCAGATCGGCGATATCCTGCGGGGACGGCGGTGAGCGCGCCGCTTCTGATCATCGCGGCGGGCGGCACCGGCGGGCACATGTTCCCGGCGCAGGCGCTGGCGGAGGTGATGCTGCGGCGCGGCTGGCGGGTGCGTCTGAGCACGGACGCGCGCGGCGCGCGCTACGTGGGCGGTTTTCCCCATTCGGTCGAGATCGTGCAGGTGGCAAGCGCCACATTCGCGCGCGGCGGGATCGTGAACAAGCTGCTGGCACCGCTGCATATCGCGGGCGGCGTGCTTGGCACGGTGGTGCGGATGTGGCGCGAGAAACCGGCCATGGTGGTGGGCTTCGGCGGCTATCCGAGCATCCCGGCGCTGGCGGCGGCGACCCTGTTGCGCCTGCCGCGCATGGTGCACGAACAGAACGGCGTGCCGGGGCGGGTGAACCGGCTTTTTGCCCCCCGCGTCGATCTGGTGGCCTGCGGCACCTGGCCCACCACCCTGCCCGAGGGGGCGAGGTCTGAGCATGTGGGCAACCCGGTGCGCACGGCGGTGCTGGAGCGTGCGGGCGCGCCCTATATCCCGCCGGGCGATTACCCGATGTCGGTGCTGGTGATCGGCGGCTCTCAGGGCGCGCGCATCCTGAGCGATGTGGTGCCCGGGGCCATCGCCGCGCTGCCCGAGGAGATTTTGCGCAATGTCCGCGTGAGCCATCAGGCGCGCGACGAGGACGGCACCCGCGTGGCGCGCGCCTATGCCGAGGCGGGGATCGACGCGGATGTTCAGCCGTTTTTCCGTGACGTGGCGCGGCGCATCTCCGAGGCGCAGCTGGTCATTTCCCGCGCGGGCGCATCAAGCCTTGCCGATCTGGCGGTGATCGGGCGGCCCGCGATCCTCATTCCCTTCGCCGCCGCTGCCGATGACCACCAGAGCGCCAATGCGCGCGGGTTGGTGGCGGCGGGGGCTGCGATCCTTATCCCCGAGAGCCGGCTTGACACCGCCTCGCTCGCCACGCAGATGGCGGCGGTTCTGGGCGATGCGCAAGGCGCGCGCCTGATGGCCGAGGCGGCGCGCTTGCAGGGGCGGCCCGAGGCCGCCGAGCGGCTGGCCGATCTGGTCGAAGAACTGGCAAAAGAAGGAAACTGATACCATGAATGCCGCCACCAAGCTGCCCACCGATGTGGGCCCTTTGCATTTCGTGGGGATCGGCGGCATCGGCATGTCGGGCATCGCCGAGGTGCTGCTGAATCTTGGCTATGACGTGCAGGGCTCGGACCTCAAGGCGTCGAAAATCACCGAGCGGCTGGAGAGCTTCGGCGCGCGGGTCTTTGTTGGCCAGCGCGCCGACAATCTGGACGGGGCCGAGGTGGTGGTCATTTCCTCGGCGATCAAACCGGGCAATCCCGAACTGGACGAGGCGCGCAGGCGTGGCCTGCCGGTGGTGCGCCGGGCCGAGATGCTGGCCGAGTTGATGCGCCTCAAGTCCAACATCGCGGTGGCGGGCACCCATGGCAAGACCACCACGACAACGCTGGTGGCGGAACTGCTGGTCAAGGGCGGGATCGACCCCACGGTGATCAATGGCGGTGTGATCCACGCCTATGGCAGCAACGCCCGGATGGGGCAGGGCGAATGGATGGTGGTCGAGGCCGACGAGAGCGACGGCACCTTCAACCGCCTGCCCGCGACCATCGCCATCGTCACCAATATCGACCCCGAGCATATGGAACATTGGGGCACGATCGAGAACCTGCGGCAGGGGTTTCACGATTTCGTAAGCAATATCCCGTTCTATGGTCTGGCCGTGTGCTGCACCGACCACCCGGAGGTTCAGGCGCTGGTGGGGCGCATCACCGACCGGCGGGTGATCACCTTCGGCTTCAACGCGCAGGCCGATGTGCGCGCCCTCAACCTGACATATCAGGCCGGTGTGGCGCGGTTCGACATCGCGCTTCAGGCCGAAGGCAAGCTGATCGAGGGCTGTTCGCTGCCCATGCCCGGAGATCACAACGTGTCGAACGCGCTCGCCGCCGTCGCCGTGGCGCGGCATCTGCGCGTGCCGCGCGCCGCCATCCGCGACGCACTGGCGAGTTTCGGCGGCGTCAACCGCCGCTTCACCCGCGTGGGCGAGGTGAATGGTGTGACCATCATCGACGATTACGGCCATCATCCGGTAGAGATCGCGGCCGTCCTGCGCGCGGCGCGGCAGGCCTCCACGGGCCGCGTCATCGCCGTGCACCAACCGCACCGCTATTCGCGCCTGTCGTCGCTCTTTGATGATTTCTGCGGCTGTTTCAACGAGGCCGACGTGGTGGGCATCGCCGATGTTTACGCGGCGGGCGAGGACCCCATTCCGGGGGCCTCGCGCGACGATCTGGTGGCGGGCCTCATCCGCCACGGTCACCGGCAGGCGGTGGCCGTCGCCTCCGAGGACGATCTTGAGCGGCTCGTGCGCGCAGAGGCGAAACCCGGCGACATGGTGGTGTGTCTGGGTGCGGGCACGATTTCTGCCTGGGCCAACGGGCTGCCTGCCCGGTTGCAGGCGGGGTGAGGGGGGTGGATCGGGAGAGCCTCAAGGAGTGGCTGGAAGGTCGGCCTCGGGAGGAGGCGATCTTAATCGTGCATCGCGCGGCACTGCGGATCTGGCCGTTCTGGGGCGCGGCGATGCGCGAGGGCTGGGCGCATAAACGTGATCTGACAAGCCTGCCGATTTTACGCTGTAATCTGTCTTTGGGGGTTGCGTGCAAATATCAAGTAGAGGGTATCAGGGAGGTTCTGGATACCTGCCACTTCTCCGCCAACCGGATGCAAATGTTCCACACGTCAGATGCCCGTAGTTTCTCTACTACTTCTGCGGTCTATTCGACCGCTAAATCAAGCGTAAAGACTGCTTCTATTGACGACATTTTCACCGTCGCTGCATGTGTGGCAGACGCCATCACTGTCGCTTACGTTGCCGATATTGATACATGGGATAAAGTAGCACAAGACGTGGCAATCCTGACCGACAACGGGGACTTACTTCAATCCCCGCTCTGGCACGGAGAGCCGCCGCCAGAATTTCTGGAGATCGAACAGCAAGCGCTGGAGACACTAGCGCAGGAGACGGGGGACCGCGATTCCTACTGGCACCGCTGGTATTTCGCCGCCAAACGCGGCGCGTGGCTCGACTGGGAGGTGCAGCGCCAGATCGCCCTTCTGCCCGATGATGTCTGGCAAGCCGGCCATGCCGCCGTCGCCGCAGAGATTGCCCGGATCGAGGCGAGTCGGCAGGCGGAAGCGCTCGATGCGGCGCTCCACGCACTGCCCCCGGTCCCGACTGAGCAGGTCAGTGCCGTCAAGGCCGCGATGGAGCGCAATCGTGCGGCCCTGCCGCCCACGTTCGATGCGATCGAGGGGCTGCTACTCCTCGAAATTGAGCGGTTGCAGCGCAGCAATGTGCGCGACGAGGCATGGCGGCGACAGATGGAGGTTTATCTCGCGCTGCATGACGCGATCATACGGCTGCGTGCAATCCTACCAGCCGAAGGCCTGGTGACCGACTCTGAGGCAGAGACCTCGGAACGACTGGTGCGGCTCTACTGTCGAAAATTTGCTGAATTGCCCCGCGCCAAGGTAAATGAGGTGGTCGAGGGCGTATGGGACACCGGAAAGGGCGTGGTGAAGGCTGGTCTTGTTGGCACGACGGCGCTCCTTGGGGTTTCTTATGGATTGCCCGTGCTGGCTGGTGTGGCCCTTGGTGCGATGGTCTTTGCCCCGAAATCGGCGGGCGAGTTTGTCGGCGCGGCGCGCGCCGCGCTGCCCAAGCCGTGACCGATCGTCCCGCCCGGCAATACCCGGCCCCCGATGTCTGCCGTCCGGCGTCGCCCTGTTGAGCCGAGAAAGGAGCCGCGTGCCATGACCCCCTCCCTGATCGCCGCGCTGCTCTGGCTGGTGCTGGCCAATCTTCTGGCGATGGTGCCGAGCCGCGACAACCACTGGCGCAGGGCCTATATGCTCATCGCGCTCGGAGTGCCGATCCTCGGGCTGGTGACGTGGCAGAACGGGCCCTGGGTGGGCCTTGTCATGCTGCTCGCGGGGATGAGCGTGCTGCGCTGGCCGGCGATCTATCTGGCGCGCTGGATCCGGCGGCGGCTGGGGTAGCGGGCGGCCTCAGCCCTGGTGCTCTGCCCCGATGCCCTGGAACATGGCGCGCAGATCGACGGTGCTCTCGGTGCCGATCCGGTCAAAGCAGCCATCGAGCCAGCGCGCGGCGGTCGTGCGGCCGATATCGCGCAGCCGGGTGAGAAAGGCCCATTCCACGTTCATCTTCGACGAGGCGCCCATCGGCTTCATCTCGGCCTCGTTCTCGATCAGGTGGACCTTGACGGGGCGGTAGTGATCGACCGAGAGCTTGCCCTCGCGGATCAGCCGGTCGACGAAGTCGATGGCGCGCAATTCCTTGAGGAGGCTGGCGTTGAAGCTGATCTCGTTCATCCGGTTCTGGATGTCCTGCGCGGTCTTCGGCGCGCCCTTGCGCTCGATCGGGTTGATCTGGATGACCACGATATCGTCGGTGCCGGTCTTGCCATAAAGCGGAAAGAGTGCCGGATTGCCCATATAGCCGCCGTCCCAATAGGGCACGCCGTCGATCTCGACCGCCTGGTAGACATGCGGCAGGCAGGCCGAGGCCATCACCATGTCGGCGGTCAGCCCCTCGCGCGGAAAGACCTGCACGCGCCCGGTCTCGACATTGGTGGCCGAAACAAAGAGCTCGAACGCGGTGCATTTGCGCACCATCTCGAAATCGATGCTCTCCTCGACCAGATCGCGCAGCGGATTGATGTTGAGCGGGTTGAGCTGATAGGGCGAGGCCACGCCGGTCAGCGCGTTCATGAAATGATAGAACGGGTTGTTCTCCAGCCCCCAGTTGCCGGTGATGCGGTCCACCGGCGTGCGTTGCAGCGGCGTGTTGCGCGCGCTCTCGCTCATCGAGCGCCAGAACTTGTCGAGCGCCGCGCGCGCGCCATCGGGGCCTGCGCGGGTAAAGCCATCGGCCAGCGCCACCGCGTTCATCGCCCCCGCCGAGGTGCCCGAGACACCCGCGATGCGCAGCCGCCCGTCCTCGAGCAGGTAATCGAGCACGCCCCAGGTAAAGGCACCATGCGCGCCGCCGCCTTGCAGCGCGAGGTTGATCGGTTTTTGTGTGGAGGCCATGGGGCGGTATCCTTGCTGCATTGCGGCGTAACCCGTCTAGCGCAAATCACGCGCGAGTTGTAGGGGGCATCGCACGGCGCGGCGTCACATCCATGTGCTCAGCGCGCGAAGGCCACCGGCAGGGTGAAGCGGTGGCGTGGTCCCGGCAGCCGGTCGGGCGCGGCGGGCAGGCGCGCGCGGCGCACGGCACTGACCGCCGCCGCATCGAGCCGCGCATCGCCCGAAGAGCGCGTGACCGCAACACCCATGAGCCGCCCGTCGCCCCCCACATCAAGCACGAGATGCACCGTGCCTTGCGCCCGCGTGCCCGCCGGATACCGCTTTTGCCGCTCGATCCGCGCCCGGATCGCGCCCCCCCACTGGCCCATGAGGCTGGTGCGGGTGGCGGCGTCGAGTTGCGCCGGGGCGTGGGATTTCGCGGCCCCGCCCGCCTCTTGCTGACCTGTGCCGCGCGCGGTCTGTTTGGCGCGCGCGGGGCTTGGCCGGGACGGTTTTGCGGCCGGTTTCGGTTCGGGGCGGGCGACGGGGCGCGTGCGGGCCGGTGCCGTGGTCGTGGCCGTCGCGGTCTGCCGGTCGATCTGCGGCAGGGCTGTCATGGACGGGGTTTCGGGGGCGTCGGGGCGCACCGTTTGCGGGGGTGCCTGCGCGGGGCGCACGGGGCGTGCGGGGGCTTCGGCGGGCGGGGGCGGCAGGGGCGCGGGCGCGCGGTCCGTAAGGGCGGGCGCGGGCAGGGGGGACGCGGGCAGCCGGGGCAGGGTTGGCGCGGCATCCGGCTGCGGTTGTGCAGGCCGTGGCGCAGGGGCGGGCGTGTCGTCGGGGCGCAGGGCCACCGGCTGCGCCTCGGGCGTGGGCAGGGTCTGCGGGGCGGGCGCGTGGTCTTGCGCTTCGACCGGGCGCTCCCACGCCGCCACCAGCGCCGCCATCTGCGGGGCAGCGGCGGCGAGCGTCACCGTCTCGGCCCCGCCTTGCCCGCCCGCGCCGCCGCCCTCGGGGGCGGCAGACCAGACCCCGGCATGAACCGCCGCCGCCAGCGCCACGAAGCCCGCGAATTCCAGCCCCCGGATCATTTCGCCCCCGTCACGATCTCGACCTCTACCACCCCCCGCGCGGCCAGCCCCGGCAAAAGCCGCGCCAGCGCCCGCGCCTCAAGCCCCGCATCGGCGCGGATCTGCAACGGCGCGTCGGCCTGCGCGCGCGCGGCAAGCGCGTCCAGCACCGCCGCGCCGCGTGCCTCGTTGAAGGCAAGCTGCCCCTCCGCATCCATGTAGAGCGTGTCGGCGGGCACGGCGCGCGCGCCTGCGCCGCTTTCGGGCAGGATCACGTCAAAGGGGGCGGGCGGCGCGATCTGTGCGCTCATCAGGAAGAAGATGAGCAGCAAAAACACCACGTTGATCATCGGCACGATCGGCTCGATCGGTCGGCGGCGGCGGGGCGCGGAGAACTGCATCGGCCTACTCCACCACCATGAGCCGCCCGAGACCGGCCGCGGCAAGCGTGTCGCTCACCTCGATCAGCCGCGAGAGCGGCACGCCCTCGGCGGGGCGCAGCACGACGATATCCTCAAGCGTCTCCATAAGGGGCGCGAGCGCCTCGGGCAGGGCGTCGGGGGCCACGGCCTGTCCGTTGAGGGTAAGCGTATCGGGGCCGATAACGACGAGACGTGGCGGGCCGTCATAAGCGTCGGCCCCGCTGCCGATGGCCATGGGCAGGCTCAGATCATGGCCAAAGCGCGCCGCCAGCATGAAGAACACCAGCAGCAGGAACACCACGTCGATCATCGGCGTGAGGCTCGGGCGGCGGGCGGCGCGGGGCGGGCCGAAGCTGATCATGCCGCTGCCCCTGCGGTAAAGATCCGGGTGGCGGCGTCCTCCATGTCGGCCTGCACGCGGTCGGCCACGCTCTCGAACCACGTGAGCGCCGCCGAGGCGGGGATTGCCACCGCCATGCCTGCCGCCGTGGTCAGCAGCGCCTCCCATATCCCGCCCGCCAGCACCGACGGATCGGCGCTGTTGCCGCTGGTCTGAAGCGCCTGAAAGGCCGCGATCATGCCAAGCACCGTGCCCAGAAGCCCGATCAGCGGCGCGATGGTGGCGATGAGTTCCAGCGCGCGCAGCCCGGTGCGGGCCTCGGCCAGCAATCCCTTGGCGACGCGGGTGGTCTCCTCGCGGGCCTGTGCCTCGGACCAATGCGGGGCCTGCCTCGCCTCCATCGCCGCAAGGGCAAGTCGCGCGCGCAGGCTGCGGCGCGGGCGCAGGAGCGCCGCAGCCTCGGGGCGTTGGTCGTGCTGCCAGAGCGTCACCGCGCGTTCGGTCACCGCCCCCGACCACGCGCCGGTCAGCAGCAGACGCCAGAGCTTCCACAGGATCAGCGCCAGCGTCAGCACCGACAGCACGGCGATCACCCAGAGCGCCGGGCCGCCCCGGTCGAGAAAGGCGAAAAGCGTGGTTTCATCCATGGCGGGCCTCCCGTGCCGCATCGCTGGCTTGCCAGAGCACCACGCCGCGCGTCACCGCGTCCAGCACGGCGCGGCCAAGGGCCTCGCCCGTGGCCGTGTGAAGCCCCGCGTATCGCGTCGCGCCCTCGGGCGCGGCGAGGGCCACGCAATCGGTGCCGGTGCCGGTGACGGGACCGGTGGAGAGGCGCAGACCGGACTGCATCAGCGCGGCGGTGCGGGCCTGCGCGATAATGCTGAGCGCCTCGATGCGGGCACCCTCGGTCAGCCCTTCGGAGAGCGTGACGGCGATGTTGATCGTGCCCCAGCCATGGGACGCGGGGGGCAGGCGGGTGCCCACCGACTCGGCATTGGTGAGGCCCACCGTCGCCACGGCGCGGGCGCGGATGCCATCCACCTCGGCGCGGCTTTCGCAGACCTGCGCGATATTGCACGAGGTGAGGAAGCACACCGCGTCAAGCGCATCCCGCGCGGCCAGTTCCCGTGTCAGCCATGCCTCCACGTCAAGGCCCTCGGGCAGGTCGGCATTGCGCACCTCGCGCCACAGGATGCGCCGCGCCCGCACAAGGCCGGGGCGGTTCACGGCCCAGCTGAGCACCGGCATTTCGGCCCCGAGATCGAGGGCAAGCCAGGGGTGATCGTGGTGCAGCGCGGTCATTGGATCACCTCCAGCGGCTGGAACACCGGGCCTTGCGGCGTGGTGGCGTAATGGGCGGTTACGTGGAAGATACGGGCGAGGTTGTCGGGCGTCAGCACCGTCTCGGGCGGGCCATCGGCGGCGACGCCGCCCGCGCCCAGCAGGATGAGGCGGGTGCAGTGGCGCGCGGCCAGCCCCAGATCGTGCAGCGAGGCCATGACCGCGCGCCCCTGCCGCGCCAGCCCGGCAAAGACCGCCATGGTGGCGATCTGATTGGCCGGATCAAGCCCGGCAATCGGCTCGTCTGCCATCAGGAGTGGCGTATCCTGCGTCAGCGCGCGGGCAATCAGCGCCATCGCCTGTTCGCCGCCCGAAAGCCGCGTGGCGGTGCGGTGGCGCAAGCCCTCCAGCCCCATCGTCGCCAGCGCGCGACCCACATGGGCGCGGTCGTGCGCCGTCATTCCCTGCCAGCCTGCCAGATGCGGCGTGCGCCCCAAGGCTACCAGAGTTTCCACTGTGACAGGCCAGGCGATGTCACGCGCCTGCGGCATCCAGGCCGCGTGCTGCCCGCGCGCTTCGGGGGGCAGGGCGGCAAGGCTGCTCGTGCCCTCATGCGGCAAAAGACCAAGCGCCGCGCGCATCAGCGTGGTCTTGCCCGCGCCATTGGGGCCGATCAGCCCGATGAACTCGCCCGGCCCCATATCGAGCGTGACGCCCTTGAGGATCGCGCGCCCCCGCAGCGTGACACCAAGATCGCGGAGCGACAAAAGGCTCATTGTTGCGCCCCCCGCGTCTTGTAGATGAGGTGCAGGAACAGCGGCGCGCCGACGATGGCGGTGAGCACCCCGAGTTTCAGATCGCGCTCGGGCAGGATGAGGCGCACGGCAAGGTCTGCGGCCAGCAGCATCGCCGCGCCGCCAAGGGCCGAGGCCCAGAGAAGCCGCGAGGGCCGCGCGCCTACAAGGGGCCGCAAGAGGTGCGGCACGACAAGGCCGACAAAGCCGATCGCACCCGCCACCGCCACCGCCGACCCCACCAGTGCCGCCGTGCCCAGCACCAGCGTCAGGCGCAGGCGCGCCAGGCGCAGCCCCATCGCTTCGGCCGCGTCCTCGCCCAAGGTCAGCGCGTCAAGCCCGCGCCCGAGACTGAGGAGCGCCAGCCCCCCCGCCAGCATCAGCGGCAAAGCGATCCAGACATGGGTCATCGAGCGGTCAGCGAGCGAGCCCATCATCCAGAACACGATTTCCGAGGCGGCATAGGGGTTGGGCGAGAGGTTGAGCACCAGCGAGGTGAGCGCACCGGCGAGCGCCGAAATGGCGATCCCGGCAAGGATGAGCGTGATCGAGCCGCCGCGCGGCCCCGCCAGCATCAGGATGAGCAGAACGCCGGTGCCCGCGCCCGCAAGCGCCGCCAGCGGCAGGGCAAGGGTCAGCGTGGCCGCCAGCCCGGTATGAATGGCCAGCACCGCGCCCAGGGCCGCGCTGCCCGAGACGCCGATCAGCCCCGGCTCGGCCAGCGGGTTGCGCAGATAACCCTGCATCGCCGCGCCGGCAAGGCCGAGGCTTGCCCCGATCATCACCCCGAGAAGGGCGCGGGGCAGGCGGATTTCGCGCATCACGAGAGGCTCGGGCCCGTCGCCGCCAAGGACCAGCGCGCGCAACCCCGCGCCCGCAGTGATGCCTGCCGGACCCACGACCAGCGAGGCCAGGAAAAGCGCCGCGACAAGGGCGGCAAGGCCGAAAGCGAGCGGCCTCATTCCAGCCCCTCCCGCGCGCGGGCGACGGTGGCCACCGCGCCCAGCACATGCGGCGTGCCGCAGATCCAGTCGGGCGAGGTGATGCGCAAACCGGCGGTGGTGGCGGCCAGCCGCTCGAGCGACGGATGGGTCATCACCTCCTCCGAGCGCGAGGCACCGGGCAGGGCCTCGGCGCGGATGAGCAGGTCCGGGGCCGCCATCACCAGTTGTTCCAGCGCCAGCGTGCCGCCGCCCGTCTGCCCCAGATCGCGCGCGACATTACCGAGGCCTGCGGCGCGCAGGATGTCATCGGCCAGCGTGCCCCCGCCAAGGCTGTAGCCGTTGGGATGATAGAGCGCCGCGCGCCGTCCGGTTTCGGGCGCGGCGAGCGCCGCGAGACGCGCGTCGAAATCCTTGACAAGCGCCGCGCCCTCGGCCTCGCGCCCCAGAAGCCGCGCCATCTGCGCGATGCGCTCGCGCGTGTCGTCAAGCGATGTTGCGGTGTCGAACAGTTCCACCCGCAGCCCCACCCGGCGCAGCATGTCGACGGTCGCGCGCGCGGAATAGCGCCCCGCCAGAACCAGATCGGGCTTGAGCAGATAGACCTCCTCGGCGCGGCCATGATTGGCCGGATAGGCGCGCGCCGCGTCGGCCATGGCCGAGGAATGCGGATCGGCGGCAAGGCGCGACACCGACACAAGCTGCCCGGGGGCGGCCAGCATCATCGCAAGCTGATCGGTGCAAAGGTTGATCGACACGACCCGCGCCGGGGCCGGATCGGCATGGGCCCGCGTCATGGCGGCGGCCCCCACAAAAGCGAGGGCCAGACCAAGGGATATGAGCCTAGAACGACGCACGCAGCCCCACAAAGCCCGCACGCCCCGAGGTATTGAACCCGCCTGCGGTCTCGTAATCCTCGTCAAAGAGGTTCTCGACGCGCAGGAACGCCGTGACCCTATCGGTCAGCGCGTAATTGGCATTGACGTGAAAGAGCGTGTAATCGTCCACCTTGTTGACCGGCGGGGCAAAGGCCGACGGCTCGATATCCGCCACATGCTGCAATGTGAATTGCGCGTCGAGCCGCGGCGTGATCTGCGCGCCGAGGCCAAGCGCGACATCATGGCGCGGCACGCGCGCGGCGGGCCGGTCGTTCTGCTCGGCATCGGTAAAGGTATAGGCGGCGTCAAGCGTGAGAAAGGCGTTGATCGCCACCTGCCCCGAAAGTTCGATCCCCTTGGCCTCGAAATCGCCGGTCTCGAAACAGCCAAAGCCCGAGGGGCAGCGCGTCGAGGCGTCGTCAAAGAAAATCTGGTTGTCGATCTCGGTGTAGAACAGCGTGGCGCGCAGGAATCCGTCACCGTTGAGGCGCTTTTCCACGCCGACATCATAGCTGAGGCTGGTTTCGGGCTGGAAATTCGGATCGCCGAAGAACGGGTCAAGCTGCACCAGCGTCGGCGCGCGGAACCCGTCCGAGACCGAGGCGCGCACGATCAGATCGGGCCGCGCCCGCCACGCCAGCGCCGCGCGCGAGCTGAGTTCCGAGGAAAACTCCGAATGGTCGTCATTGCGCAGCGAGAAGGCCAGATCGAGCGTGTCGGTGGGGGCAAACAGAAGTTCGGCCTGCACACCGACGATGTCGATGGTCTGCGTCAGGTCCTCTTCCTCGGTGTAGTCGCCCCCGAAATTGAGCGCCCAGATCCCGCCCGGATCATAGCTGCCGCGATACTCCGCGCGCCGCCGCTCGCCCTTGAAGGGGCTGGCCACGCCGTTGGAAAAACTGGTGCGGTCGCTTTCGAACCAGCTCAGCGCAAGCTCGTGGCTGACCGCCCCGGTCTGCACCTCGACAAAGCCGCGCGCGCCGATGGTTTCGTTCTTGTTGACTTCGTCGAAAGGCGGCGCGCCGTCGCCGCCGAACTCGTCGAACTCGGCGCGGGTGTCGGTATAGAGCGCCGTGAACCCGGCGGCGAGACTATCGGAAAACTGGTGGCGCAGGTAGAGATTGGCCTGGCTTCCCTCGAACCCGTCCTTTTCGGTGCCGAAGGCGGAGGCGGAAAAGCCATCCGTCTCGGTTCGGCTGTAGGAAAAGGCGAGATCGGTGCGCGCGGTGCGCGCGGTCAGGCCCAGCACGCCGCGCCGGAAATCGAAGCTGCCCGCCTCGACCTCGGCAAAGCCGTGCACGCCGTCCTCGGTCGGGCGCAGGCTTTCGATATTGATCACGCCGCCCACGGCGTTCTGACCGAACCGCGCCGATTGCGAGCCCTTGAGCACCTCGATCCGGCCAAGCCCGGCATTGGTCAGCCCGCCGAAATCGAAGCCGCCGCCACTCGAGGCCGGGTCGGTCACGTCGATACCGTCGATGAAGACCGGCACATAGGCCCCGCCAAGCCCGCGGATGCGCACCGTCGAGGTGGTGCCGAGCGGGCCGTTGGCCGAGGAGGTGATCCCCGGCTGGAAGGTCAGGAAATCGCCCAGACGCGCGCGGGGCGCGGCCTGCACCTCGGATCCGGGGATGATCTCCACGGTCGCACCGCTGCGCTCGAGCGCGGTGGCGGTCTGGTTCGCAATGACGGTGATGGTGTCGAGGTCGAACGCCTCTTGGGCCATGGCGGGGGCCGTGGCGAGAGCGCAAAGCGCGCAGGTGGCGATATGTTTCATCTGTCTGTCCCCCAATGCCGGATCGCGGCACGGTTTCCTTGCGTGTCGGTCATTGGAAAAGGACATGCCCCCTCCGCAGACGGTGAAGCGCCACCACTACGGAAAAGACCGTTATCCACGGCGCGCCCCGCGCCCGGATAGGGTGATCACTTCGGCAGGTCTCCTGACTTGCGGGTCATCGCTTGACCGGGCCTTCCCACGCCTGCTGGCGCAGTGGCATGTGCCGGTCTCGCTCGCCGCCTACAGTTGCGGGGGCAGTTGCGGAATTGATCCAGAGCGCGGATCGCACCGTATTCCCTTTTCACCGGCGCCCGAAGGCCCCGGACCGAAGCAGATACGCGATACGCCCCACGCGGGATTCGCGCAAGCGGAAATCGCGCTTGCCGCATCGTGTATCTGCGCGCTATGCCCAGACCTGATCGGAATGGTGGAAGGGCAGGGGCGTGGGCTGGACCGAATATATCCTTGCATTTACGGTGTTTTTCCTGAGCCACTCGCTGCCTTTGCGCCCGCCGGTCAAGTCCGCGCTGGTGGCGCGGGTGGGGCGGCGGGGCTTTGGCCTTGGCTATTCGGCGCTGTCGCTTGGCGTGCTTTACTGGCTGATCAAAGCGGCGGGGCGTGCGCCCTTTGTGCCGCTCTGGGAGCGGGCCGGGTGGCAGGCGCATGTGACGCTTGCCGCGATGCTTGGCGTTTGCCTCCTGGTGGCGCTGGCCGCGGGCAGGCCCAACCCGTTCTCCTTCGGCGGGCGCGAGGGGGCGGGGTTCGACCCCGCGCGCCCCGGCCTCATCTGTTACACCCGCCATCCGTTGCTGCTGGCCCTCGCGCTCTGGGCGCTGGCGCATCTGCTGCCCAATGGCGATCTGGCGCATGTGCTGCTTTTCGGCCTTTTCGCCGGCTTCGCCCTCTTGGGGCATTGGATCGTGGACCGCCGCCGCAAGCGCATGATGGGTGCGGAATGGGCGCACCTGAACGCGGCACGCCGCGCCCCGCCGCTCTGGCCGCCGCGCCCCGCCTCCTGGTCCGGCACGGCTGTGCGCCTCGGGCTGGGCCTTGCGGGTTTTGCGCTGCTGGTCGCGGCGCATCCCGTGGTGATCGGCGTTTCGCCCCTCCCCTGAGCGCCTGCGACCAATCGGAGCACTTGACCCCGCGCGCCGCACTCGCCAAGAACCGGGACGACGGAACGGGAGGAATACCATGGTGCGCAGGGCCGAGAACGGGGCCGATCTGCTCGATCGGGAGAAATCGCGGCGCGTGAGCGCGCTGGCCGAGCTTTGGCCGTTCCTGCGTCCCTATCGCCCGCTTCTGGTGGCGGCGATCACCGCGCTGGTCTTGACCGCCGCCGTGGCGCTGGCGCTGCCAATGGCGGTGCGGCGGGTGGTGGACAATTTCAGCGTCGAGGACGGCGCGCTGCTCGATCAGTATTTTGGCGCGGCGCTTCTCATTGCGGCGCTGCTCGCGCTGGGGACCGGGGCGCGCTACCTGCTCGTCACACGGCTGGGCGAGCGCGTTGTGGCCGATATCCGCAAGGCCGTGTTCGACCGGGTGATCGGCATGAGCCCCGCGTTTTTCGAGCGGCTGATGACCGGCGAGGTGCTGAGCCGGATCACCACCGATACCACGCTGATCCTGTCGGTCATCGGCTCGTCCATCTCGATCGCGCTGCGCAACCTGCTGCTGTTCGTGGGGGGCATGGGGCTGATGTTGTTGACCTCGGCCAAGCTTACCGGGCTGGTTCTGTTGATCGTGCCGCTGGTGATCGTGCCGATCCTGACGCTGGGGCGGCGGATGCGGGTGCTCAGCCGGGAAAATCAGGACTGGATCGCGCAAAGTTCGGGCAGCGCGTCCGAGGCGCTCTTGTCGGTGCAGACGGTGCAGGCCTTTACCCATGAGGCAGCGACGCGCGGGCAATTCGCCGATGTCACCGAGAAAAGCCATGACGCCGCGCGCCGCCGGGTGAATACCCGCGCACTGATGACGGTGATCGTGATTTTCCTCGTGTTCACCGGTATTGTCGGCGTGCTCTGGATCGGGGCGCGCGATGTGCGCGCGGGCGACATGACGGCAGGCAGCCTTGTGCAGTTCGTGATCTATTCGGTGATGGTGGCCGGTGCCGTGGCGGCCCTCTCGGAGATCTGGGGCGAGTTGCAGCGCGCGGCGGGCGCGACCGAGCGGCTGGTGGATCTGTTGCAGGCCGAGGACCCGGTGACGGATGCCGCGCGCCCCGTGCCCGTGCCGCATCCGGCGCGCGGCGAAATCGGCTTTGAGGCGGTGCGCTTTGCCTATCCGGCGCGGCCCGAAATTCCGGCGCTTGACGATTTCAGCCTGACGATCCGGCCCGGCGAGACGGTGGCCCTTGTCGGGCCTTCGGGGGCAGGCAAGACCAGCGTGATTCAACTTATCCAGCGATTTTATGATCCGGATGAGGGGCGCATCACGCTTGATGGTGTGGCCCTGTCGGACATGGCGCGGCACGAATTCCGCCGCGAGATGGCGCTGGTGCCGCAGGACCCGGTGATTTTTGCTACCTCGGCGCGCGAGAATATCCGTTTCGGTCGTCTCGACGCCACCGATGCCGAGATCGTGGAGGCCGCCCGCGCGGCCAACGCGGATGACTTCATCGCCGCCCTGCCACAGGGATATGACACCTTCGTGGGCGAGCGGGGCGTGATGCTCTCGGGCGGGCAGAAACAGCGCATCGCCATTGCCCGCGCGATCCTGCGGGACGCCCCCGTGCTGCTGCTCGACGAGGCCACATCCGCGCTTGATGCCGAGAGCGAGCGCGCGGTGCAGCGCGCGGTCGAGGCGATGGCCAAGACGCGCACCACGATCATCGTGGCGCACCGGCTGGCGACGGTGAAAAAGGCCGAACGGATCGTGGTGATGGATCAGGGCCGGATCGTGGCGCAGGGCACGCATGACAGCCTTGTGGCCGAGAACGGGCTTTATGCGCGGCTGGCCCGGCTGCAATTCACCGATGGTGAAGCGGCGTGAGCGCGCTCAGCCTTGCGTGACATCCGGGCCGCATGACGGCCCGGACGAAAGGACGCGGAAAGGTCATCTCCGAAGGCGGGCGGCCATGGCACGACAGCGAAGGGAGGTCCCGCTACCGCTCGGGACCGCCGCGGGTCAAGCTTCGTAATATTTCCCGCCATAGCCGCCGTAGGCGCCGTAACGCCCGCCATAGCCATAGCGTTTCATGCCTTGCGGGCTGATCTGGCTGAGGATGAGGCCGGTGGGCCGGATGTTCGACGTCTGCAATTGCCGCACCGCTTCCGTGACCTGCGCGTGGCTGGTGCTGTCCCAACGCACCGAGAAGAGCAGCGCATCCGCCTGTTGCGCGATGATCCGCGCATCGGGCACCACGAGCACGGGCGGGGTGTCGATGATGATGATGTCATACTGCGTGCGCATCTGGGCCATGAACTCGCGGAACCGTTCGGACGAGAAGAGATCGGCCGCGTTGGTGCGGCTCTTGTCGCCCAGAATGACATCGGCCTCGAAGGCGTCCGGCCGGAAGATCACCTCGTCGACGCTGCGTTCCCCGCCAAGCAGGGACACGAGCCCATGTTTGCCGCCACCCTCGAAATACTCGTTCAGGGTCCGGCGGCGGATATCGCACTCGATCAGCAGGACTTTCTTGCCAAGCCCGATGAAATTGTAGGCAAGTGCTATGGCGTTCGTGGTCTTTCCCTCGCCGGGGATCGAGGAGGTGGAGACGATCACCTGCGGCGGATTGTCCACATTGGACAGCAGAAGCGAGGTGCGCAGGTTGCGCACCGCTTCCATCGCGGCCGAGGTGGGCTTGTCCTTCATGTAGGCAAGGATATCGCGCCGCTTGGAGCCCGGAATGACCGGCACCTGACCCATGACCACAACGCCTGTATGCCGCTCAAGATCGTCGGAGGTCCGGAAGCCGGTTTTGCGCAGTTCGCGCAGCAGGACAAGCGCGATGCCAAACATGACGCCGAGGACACCCGACAGCGCCAGAACCAGCGACTTGCGCGGAAACGACGGAAATTCCGGCACCACGGCACTGGAAAGAACGCGGCTGTCTGCCTGCTGGATGCCCTGCTGTGCCGAGGTTTCCTTGAGCCGTGTCAGGAAATGCTCGTAAAGCAGGCGCGTCGCCTCGGCGACCCGCGTCAATTGCTGCAACTGGATCAGGTCGCGGCTCTGCGCCTCGATCTGCGCGGACAGGGACGCCTCCGCCTGGATCACCGCCTCAAGCTGTTGCGTGCTGCGCTGGAGATCGGCGCGGGTGCGGTCGAGCACACGCTCGAACTGAAGATCGAAGGCCAGTTCGGTCTCCGGGCGGCCCGCAGTCACGCGCGCGAGCAGGCGCGACAATTCCGCGTCTTCTGCGGCTGCGGCCTGTTGGGCGCGGGTTTCGGCGGCGTTGAGCGCGGCAAGCCTGCGCTCGGCCGCGTTGCGGGCCTCGCGCAGCGACACCATCCTGTCGCGCGTGTCCTTGAGTTGTCGTTCCAGTCCACGCAGACCTTCGACGGAGACAAGATCGATCTGGGCGCTGAAGCTTGACACGGCCTCGTCTGCGGCCTCGACATCGCCTTGCAACTCGACCACGCGCTCACTGAGCCATTCCGTCGCCTGCTGCATCTTGTCGAATTTGACCTCGATCTGGTCGAGAACATAAAGCTCGGCGATGGTATCCGCGATCAGGGCGGATTTGTGGCGATCCTCGGTTGTGGCAGAGATGTTGAAGACAAGACTGTCGCGCACACTACCGACGGAGACCTTTTCCAGGAGGGACGTCACGGCACGCGTTCTGTCGGCGTCGGCTTCAGGGTCGGTTTGCGGGACATTGGCGCTTGGCATCAGCGATGCCAGGGCACTCGATATCTGCCCCTTTACCCTGTCGACGTAACCGGGGGTTCGCAGGCTGGTGTTGAATTCAGGATCCTTGCTCAGGTCCAGCCGATCCACGACCTTTCCCATCAATCCGCGCGCGCGCATCACCTCAAGTTCCGAGGTGATCTTTGCCGGGCTGGCCTGCCCGCCGCCAAGCACGCTGTCGAGACCGCTGATGCTGCCACCATCGTCGCCCTCGAAAATCACCGTCGTGGTCGCACTATAGAGCGGCACCGCCGCGAAGAATGCGTAATACCCTCCGGCAAGGACGCTCAGCATGAAAACAAGCGCGATCAGCCATTTGCCGCGCCAGATTGTCGACAAAAGCGCCAGCAGATCGATCTCGTCATCGTCGCGCTCGGGTGCCTTTGTTACGCCGTCGTCAACCGCTCGGGGAAATGTTCCCCGCGCCTTTCCGATCCCGCTCTGGATGGTATTCATGTAGCAATTACCTTGATTTCGACCTGTTACGCCAGTCTTCCGCAGGGGGACGTAATAGACCGTCAGGTCACTTTGTAAACAGTTGTTTCCAAGCCGAGACGGGGATTTTCAACAGAACGGCAGCATCCCGCTTGAGCCATATGCGCCTGACAAACGCCAGCCGACGCCATTTTCGATTAACCTGAGTGTATCACAGCGAATTGACGCGGTCGAGTTTCATGGCATCGGGGCCTGATCCCGGCCTTGATTGTTCCCCGTCGCGCGGGCGGCGGTGGTCATCCTCTACAGCGCGGTGTCGCCGGCGCACGAATCCAGACTCATCGGGCCGCCGGTCAGCGGAAGAGACCTGTGACAGGTCGGCAGGAGCTGATGAAGCCGAGGCTGGTGACGTGATTGCTCGAGGCGTTCGATTTTGGCTAGATGCTCATTCTGGCCATTTATAAGAGAAAGAACCGATCATGCTGGACAAGCTCGATGTGGATGCGGGCATTTCCTATCTCGACAACGAGCCGATGGGCCGCGTCAGCACCGAGCCGCTTTATGAAGAGCCTATATGCTGGTCTGTGCCAAGGGCGCGCGTTTTGCCGGGCGCGAAAGCGTGGGGTGGGATGAACTGGCTGGTGAGCGGCTCTGTCTGCTGGCGCCAGACATGCAGAACCGCCGGATCATCAACCGCAATTTCGCCGCCGTCGAAGTGACGCCAGATGTCTGGATCGACTCCAACTCTACCGCCGTGCTGATGGCGACGGTCGAGGCGGGCGGCTGGATGACGGTCCTGCCCGAAGATACGGCGCGTTTTCATGCGGCTGGCAACCGATGTGAAATAGATATTACCTATCAATCGACGAAATATCGATATTGATACGACATGATGAAACCTGATTGACTGGCCTCAGCAACCGCGAGGGGCCAGCCATGACCAGCCCCGCCCCCGAGGAAATCGACGCCCTTCTCGCTGAATATCTGCATCTCGAAGGGCCGCTTCTGCCGATCCTGCATGCGATGCAGGACGCCTTTGGCCATATCCCCGAGGCGGCGCATCGCCCGATTGCCGAGGCGTTGCGCATCAGCCAGGCCGGTCTGCGCGGCGTTATCAGCTTTTAGCGCGATTTCCGCGCCAATCCCGCAGGTCGGCATGTGCTGAAAATCTGCCGGGCCGAGGCCTGTCAGGCGGCGGGCGGTGCGGCGCTGGCCGAGGCGACCCTCGCCAGGCTGGGGCTGGATTGGCACGGCACCACCGCAGATGGCGCGGTGACTGTCGAGCCGGTTTATTGCCTTGGCCTCTGCGCCTGCGCCCCCGCGGCGATGCTGGACGGGCGCGTGTTGGGCCGGGTGGATGCCGCCCGGATGGATGCATTCTGGCGGAGGCGGGCGCATGAAGATTTACGTCTCGCAGGACAGTGCCGCCAGGGCTGCGGTGACGGGGTGGCGCAGGATTTCCTACTGGTATCAAATGGAAAACCGTTCACGATGCGGCAGGGCCGCAGAAATACATCGTCTGCAACGCCGATGAAAGTGACAGCGGCACATTCGCCGACCGGATGATCATGGAGGGCGATCCCTTCACCCTGATCGAGGGCATGGCGATTGCCGGTCTTGGGGTGGGTGCGACGCGCGGTTATGTCTATCTGCGTTCGGAATACCCTGATGCCATCGCGGTGATGCGGCGCGCGGTCGGGATCGCGCGCGGGGCAGGTGTTCTAGGTGCCGATGTTCTTGGTTCCGGCCGCGCGTTTGACATGGACATCCGCGTGGGGGCCGGGGCCTATGTCTGCGGCGAGGAAACGTCACTGCTCAACTCGCTCGAAGGCAAGCGGGGTGTTGTTCGCGCCAAGCCGCCGCTTCCGGCGCTCGAAGGGTTCCTTGGGCGGCCAACGGTTGTCAACAACGTCATCGGCCTTGCCACTGTGCCGGTGATTTTCGAGAAGGGCGCGCACCATCATGCAGATTTTGGGCTGGGCCGGTCGCGTGGCACCGTGACCTTGCAAATCGCGGGCAATGTGGCGCGCGGGGGGCTATTCGAAACCGCGTTTGGTATCACCATAGGCGAAGTGGTCAACGATCTGGGCGGCGGCACCATGACGGGCCGTCCGGTCAAGGCGGTGCAGGTGGGCGGGCCGCTTGGTGCCTATATCCCTGTCAGCAAGTTTGACGCCCCGCTTGGCTATGAAGAGCTTGACGCCAAGGGCGGGCTCTTGGGTCATGCCGGGCTGGTCGTCTTTGACGACAGCGCCGACATGTTGCAAATGGCGCGGTTTGCAATGGAATTCTGCGCGGTGGAAAGCTGTGGCAAATGCACACCCTGCCGGATCGGCGCGGTGCGCGGAGTGGAGACAATCGACCGCATCGCGGCAGGCGATGGATCGGCGATCCCGCTTCTGACCGATCTCTGCGAAACCATGAAAGATGACTCACTCTGCGCACTTGGCGGGTTCACGCCCTTTCCGGTGATGTCCGCGCTGACGCATTTTCCAGACGATTTCGCCGGCCGCACGGCGGCGGAATGAGGTGTTTCGCGGCCCGTGCGGGCCGCGACCGGAGCGGGGGGCCAGCCCCCCGCACCCCCCGGAGTATTTTCCGAACGATGAAGGGCCGAGGAGACGGACATGAGGGATTTCATCATTCCCGATGAGCAAGACATGGGCACGCCTGCCACGCGATGTGCAGCGGCCATCAGAGCGCCGTGGACCTTCATGACGATATGCTCCATCATGTGAAAAAATCGCATCCGGTCGCGTGATGACACTCGCGCCCAATGCGAATCTGGAATACCAGACACCAGAGGCGGGGGGCCTCGGGGTGAGGGACGACCGGGCCGCGATGCCCAAAAGGGAGAGAGACATGATTTCAGGACGGGTCAATCCGGGTTTCCGGCTCGAGGATCAGGGGATTTCCGGGCTGGGCCGCGTGCATTACAACCTGACCGAGCCCGCGCTTGTGGATGCCGCCATCCGGCGTGGCGAGGGCGAATTGGGGCAGGGCGGCGCGCTTTTGGTCAGCACGGGCGAGTTCACCGGCCGGTCGCCCAAGGACAAGTTCACCGTGCGCACGCCCACCACGGAAAACACGATCTGGTGGGACAACAATCTGGCGATGTCGCCCGGGCATTTTGATCAGTTGCACAAGGACATGCTGGCCTATCTGGCAGGACGCGAAGTCTTTGTTCAGGATCTGGTGGCGGGGGCGGACCCTGCGCACAGCATCAACGTGCGGCTGGTCAACGAACTGGCATGGCACAACCTCTTCATCCGCCACATGCTGCGCCGACCCGACCGCGCCGCGCTGGATCATTTCGTGGCCGATTACACCGTCATCAACTGCACCGGCTTCAAGGCGGACCCCGTGCGGCATGGCTGCCGGTCCGAGACGGTGATCGCGGTCAATATCGACGCCAGGCTCATCCTCATCGGCAACACCGAATATGCGGGTGAGAACAAGAAATCCATCTTTGGCCTGATGAATTACCTTCTGCCCGAAAAGGGCGTCATGCCGATGCATTGCTCGGCCAACCATGCCAAGGACGACTACGAGGATGCCGCCGTGTTCTTCGGCCTCTCGGGCACCGGCAAGACGACGCTCTCGGCCGATCCCAACCGCACGCTTCTGGGCGATGACGAACACGGCTGGTCCGACAAGGGCACGTTCAATTTCGAGGGTGGCTGCTATGCCAAGACCATCCACCTGAGCCCCGAGGCAGAGCCTGAGATCTATGCCACCTGCTCGATGTTCGGCACGGTGATCGAGAACATGGTCTATGACGCGGAGACGCGCGAATTGGACTACGAGGATGCCAGCCTGACCGAGAACATGCGCTGTGCCTATCCGCTGAACTACATCCCCAACGCCTCGGCCACGGGACAGGCGGGGCATCCGCGTAACGTGGTGATGCTGACCTGCGACGCGTTCGGCGTGCTGCCCCCCATCGCGCGGCTGACGCCCGCGCAGGCGATGTATCATTTCCTGTCGGGCTTCACCGCCAAGATGGCCGGGACCGAGCGCGGGTTGACCGAGCCGCAACCGGTGTTCTCGACCTGCTTCGGCGCGCCCTTCATGCCGCGCCGCCCCGAGGTTTACGGCAACCTCCTGCGCGCCAAGATCGAGAGTCAGGGGGCGTCGTGCTGGCTCGTGAACTCTGGCTGGACGGGCGGGGCCTATGGCACCGGATCGCGGATGCCGATCAAGGCCACGCGCGCGCTCTTGACCGCAGCCCTTGATGGCTCGCTCAATGATGTCGAGTTCCGCAAGGACCCGAATTTCGGCTTTGAAGTGCCGGTATCGGTGCCGGGCGTGGCCGATGTGCTGCTTGATCCGCGCCGCACATGGGACGACGCGCAAGCCTATGACGCGCAGGCGGCACGGCTGGTGGCCATGTTCGCCCAGAATTTCGAGCAGTATCTCGCGCATGTGGATGCGGACCTCAAGGCGGTTGCCCTGGGGTGAGGTGCCTGGAAATCGTGGCCCGGAACCGCCGTCGCGCGACGGAATTTTCAAGAAATTCCGATCAAGAGAGCTGTGAACTTTCCTGGCGCGGACCGTGCGCCGGGGCTTTTGCGCCGAGGTTTTGACGGACCGCGACAGTCCACGCGCGCAGCCGTAGCACCGCGGCAGGATGAGTGCCGGGGCGAGACGCAGGCCCGCGCTTTGCGGCAGATAGAGCAATTTCGGCAACGGGTAATCGAGCGCTTCGGGTCTCCATCGCACCAAATCAACCGTGACGCGTTTCGATGGTTCAGCGCCCCCCCAACGCTCTCAGGGGCCCGAACTCAGTCGAACTTCCGCGAGGGGGCCAGCACGGTGGCCTCGCCGATCAACACCTTTTTGCCGTTCACCAGACAGCGGCAATCGAGTTGCACGCGCCGCTTGGCGTGGTCGATGCCCACCACCTCGACCTCGGCATGGACCATGTCGCCGGGGCGCACGGGGGCGAGGAATTTCAGCGTCTGGCCCATGTAGACCGTGCCGTGACCGGGCAGTTGCTCGCCGATCACCGCCGAGATGAGGCCGGCGGTCAGCATCCCGTGCGCGATGCGCCCCTCGAAGATGGTGTCCTGCGCGTATTCATCGTCGAGATGCACCGGGTTGCGGTCGGTCGAGACCTCGGCGAACATCTCGATATCGCGGTCGGTCACGACCTTTCGCAGGTGGCGGGTCATGCCCATCTCGATGTCTTCGATGCAGATCGTGCCGCGCGGCAGGTTGTCCAACATTCGCCCCTCCGATTCATCCGGTGCGCAATTTTGAGGCGAATTTTACGCCATGATTGGAACTTTATTACTTTGCGGATGCAGAAAAATCAAGCCCTGAATCACCTATCGAAGATAGCCGATCGCATAGGTTGGTGCGATATTTTCCTTTTCAAGATAACCTGTTAGCGCCGTTTCCTCAGGTTGATGCGACGTTTTTGTCTCCCGTGCGGCCAGCCCGCCGGTGATGAAGAGGGAATCGATATCCTCGCCCATGGCGCCGCGAATATCGGTCTGTGCGCCGTCACCGATGGCGAGGATGCGCGCCTCGTCCACGTCGCGGCCAAGCAGGGCAAGGCGGCGGCGGGCAAGGTCGTAGATCGGCGGATGCGGCTTGCCGAAATAGAGGCTTGTCCCCCCCATTTCCGTATAGAGCCGCGCCAGCGCCCCCGCGCACCATTCGCGCACCTCGCCCCGGTCCACCACGATATCGGGATTGGCGCAGAGCAGTTTCAGACCGCGCGTCTTGGCGGCAAGGAACTCTGGGCGCATCACCTCGGGGTCGGCCATCGGATCGAACGGGCCGGTGCAGACGATCCCCTCGGCCTCGTCCAGATCGACGCGGGTGATCTCGACGGGGTCCTCCACCACCTTGATCGGATCGAAGAAAAGCACTTCCTGCGGCTGGCCGATGAACCAGACGCGCTGCCCGACCGCGCCGGTGAACATCGCCGCCCGCGCGCTGTCGCCCGAGGTGGCGATGGTGTCCCAGGCATCGTCGGGCACGCCGAAATGGCGCAATTGCCGCTCCACGTCGCTGCGCGGGCGGGGCGAGTTGGTGACAAGCACCACCGCACCGCCACCCTTGCGATAGGCGCTGAGCGCGGCGCAGGCCTCGGGCAGGGCACGCACCCCGTCATGCACACAGCCCCACAGATCGACAAAGAGCGCGTCGTAGCCTTGGGCAATCTCGGACAAGGCGGTGATGAGGCGGGTCATGAGCGGCTCCGTGGTTGTTCGAGGCGCAGATATGGCAGGGCGGGCGCGGTTTGGCCAGCGGCCATGGCGCGCGGGCGGGCAAGCGGCTAGAGTGACGGTCATGAATGAGCGCATCATCACGGCAGAGGCCGATATCGCGGAAGGCACGGCGCATCTGGCGCGGGCCTGTCCGCGCATGGCGCATGCCCTCTCGCTGATGGAGGAGGTGCCGCTTCGGCGGCGCGAGGACGGCTTTGCGGCCCTCTTCGGTGCGATCGTCAGCCAGCAGGTGAGCGTGGCGGCGGCCAACGCGATCTGGGCGCGGCTGGGCGCGGCGGGACTGACCGAGGCGCGCGCGATTGCCGCAAGCGACGAGGAGACATTGCGCGGCGCGGGGCTGAGCCGCCAGAAAGCGCGCTATGCGCAGGCGCTCGCAGAGGCCGATCTCGATTACGCGGCGCTGCGCAGCGCCCCCACCGAGACCGTCATCACGACGCTGACCGAGGTGCCCGGCATCGGCGTCTGGACGGCCGAGATCTATGCCATGTTCAGTCTCGGGCGCGCCGATGTCTTTGCCCCCGGCGATCTGGCGCTGCAAGAGGCGGCACGGCTGCTCTACGATCTGCCCGAGCGCCCGAAACCGGCGGCCTTGCGCGGCATGGCCGAAGCTTGGGCACCGTGGCGGGCGGTTGCGGCGCGCCTGCTCTGGGCCTATTACCGGGTGGCCAAGGAGAGGGAAGGGATCGCATGACACGGGTGTTGCAAGCGGGGCGGCGCGCGCCTCTTTCGGGCGAGACGCGCTCGGCGGTGGTGTTCCTGCACGGGTATGGTGCGAACGGCGCCGATCTTCTGGGCCTGGCCGATCCGCTGGCCGAGCATCTGCCCGACACGCTTTTCATGGCCCCCGACGCGCCCGAGAGCATTCCGGGGATGCCCTTTGGCCTGCAATGGTTTCCGATTCCCTGGATTGATGGGTCGAGCGAGGAAGAGGCCGAGCGCGGGCTTCTGGCGGCCGCGCGCGATCTCGATGCCTTTCTTGATGCGCTGATGGTGGATGAGGACCTTCTGCCCGAACAGGTGGTGCTCTTCGGCTTTTCCCAAGGCACGATGATGGCGCTGCATGTCGCGCCGCGCCGCGAGGATGCGGTGGCGGGGGTCGTGGCCTTTTCGGGGCGGCTGTTGCGGCCCGATCTTCTGGCCGATGAGGTGCAAAGCCGCCCGCCGGTCCTTTTGGTGCATGGCGATGCCGATGACGTGGTGCCGGTGCAATCCCTGCCAGAGGCGGCAGAGGCCTTGCAGGGCGCGGGCTGGAAGGATGTCTATGCCCATGTGATGAAGGGCACGGCCCATGGCATCGCGCCCGACGGGCTGTCGGTGGCGCTTGCGTTCATGCGCGACCGACTGGGGCTCTGAGAGGCGCGAAATCGCCGCTTTTGCGTCTTTTTTAGCACCGCACTGCGCGCTAGCTTGCGCGATGTGAGGACGCTTTCGAATATCTTCGCGCCGCCGGGGCGGGCGCTGCGTCTCGGCCTGCTGTTTCTGGCCGAGGCGCTTTTGCTTGTGGTGATGTTGCAGGTCTCGACCGATCTGGAATGTCGCGCCACGGCGATCGAGGCCGCGTGCCGGGGCCTCAGGTGGGCGGGTCTGTGGCTCTTCTGCGCGGCGTCGCTTCTGGGCGTCTGGCTCTGGGCGCGGTCTGAGGCGCGCGCGGAGTTCTTGCGCATGAGCGCGACGCAACCGGGGGGCGCGTTCTGGGCGGCGCTGCACCTGCTTGGCCTGGTGCTGATCCTTGTGCCGATGGTTTTGGTGCCGCCCGGCGATATGAGCGCGCGCTTTGCCATGCTCTTTCCGCTACTCAGCCTTGGCACGCTGCTGGCCACGCTTGGCGGCCTGTTCTGGCTGGCGCGGCCCGCCGCCTGGGCAGGGTGGCTTGACGGCCGGCTCGCCTCGTTGCTGGCGATCACGGGGTTTGCCGCAGCGCTGCCGGGGATCGTGGTGCTGGCGGGGCCGCTCTGGACGGTTCAGGTGCTGACCGATGTGACCTTCATCGCGGTCTACCTGATGCTGCGGCTTTTCTCCGGCGAGGTCGGCGTCAACCCCGAGGCCTATATCATCGGCGCGGAGGGGTTTTTCGTCGAGGTGGCCGATAGCTGTTCGGGCATCGAAGGGCTGGTGCTGATCACCGCGTTTCTGGGGCTTTACGCGGCGCTTTTCCGCGACGACCTGCGGCTGCGGCGGGTCTGGCTGGTGATCTGGCCGCTGGCACTTCTGGCAAGCTGGGTGTTCAACGCGCTGCGCATCACGGCGCTTGTTCTCATCGGCGCGCATGGCTCGCCGGAGCTTGCCGTCAACGGATTCCACAGCTTTGCCGGCTGGATCATGTTCACCGGGCTGGCGGTGGCGATCCTCGCGCTGGTGAGCCGCTCGCGCTATGCCTTGCAGGCGGGCGCGCCGGTGGCGGTCACGGGCCCCGCGTTGGCCGAGGATGATGCGGCGGTGCGCATCCTGCCGTTCATCGTCTTTGCCCTGTCGGCAATGCTGGCGCAGGCGTTCTGGACCGATCCCGCAATGGGCTATCCGATGCAGGTGGCGGCCATGGCGGGCGTGCTGTGGTGGGCGCGCAAAAAGATCGCGCGCCTCATGGTGCTGCCCTCGGCACTTGCGGTCATGGCGGGGCTTGGCGTCGGCCTTGTCTGGATCGTGACCGCGCCGGCCGCCGCGCCGCTCTCTGCCGGGCTGGCGGCGCTCTCGGGCGGGGCCTTTGCCCTCTGGGCGGCGCTGCGCCTCATCGGCACGATGGCGCTTGTTCCGGTCATCGAGGAGTTGTTTTTCCGCGGCTACGTTCAGGCCCGGATCGACCGGGGCACCCTCTCAAGCCGGGTTCTGGCGATTGCCGTCTCGGCCACGATATTCGCCCTTGTCCATGGCCGGTGGCTGGAGGCGGGGCTGGCGGGCGTCGTGTTTTCGGCTCTTTACATGCACAAAGGGCGGCTGGCTGATGCCATGGCCGCCCATGCGAGTGCAAATGCACTCATCGCTGTCGTCGCCCTTTGGAGGGGTGATTTCGCGCTGATCTGAGCCGAAGGCTCAGCCGCGCGCGCGACGACGGCGACGTATTTCCCAAGCCAGAACGAGGGCTGCCAGAACCACCGCGATTGCAAGCGTCCCGCTGGCGGCGTCCATTTCAGGCACCTGCGATGCGCCCGTTCCGCCCGTGGTGCCCGTATAGCCGCCGAAAAACCAATTCCACATCGTAATATCTCCCGACCATATCATTCGTTCCGGCCAGTCTTGCCGAACTTGATCTTAAAATCGCCCGATTTTTGACACGTTTCAAGTCGGTTTTTTGATTGGCCACACATTTGATACGGAACGCGGCACTTCGCGGGGATTGTTTCCCCAGAAGGACGTATCACGCCTTGGTTGGGTCAGTGATCCATATCCGTCGACGTCATTCGGCCGCGCGCAAGGGGGGATCGGACCGCGCGGCCGGCACAGTCGCCACATCCTCGGGGCGCGGCGATTCGGCGTCGATATCCTCGTAATGGCCTGATTGCCCGGCGCGCTCGTCCGGCCACAGGATTTCCGCTTGCCGCATGCGCCGTGCGGCATGGTTGAGCGCCCAGTCGCGCGCCGCCGCGCTCGACCGGCCCAGCGACAGCGCCGAGAGCGCCCGCGCGACCCAGAGCACATAGGTCGTGGCCCAGACGCGAAGCGCCAGCAGCGCGGGCGTGAATATGAGCGTCAGCACGGTGGCGATGCCGAGGCCGAACACCACCGCTGTTGCCAGTTGCTTCCACCAGAGCGCGGTGGGGCTGTCGAAACTGTAGCCGCCATTGACGAAATCGAGGCTGAGCCCGAACATCATCGGTGCAAGCCCCGCCATGGTGGTGATCGTCGTGAGCAGCACCGGCCGGATGCGGTCCTGTGCGGTGCGGGTAATGGCGGTCACGCGCGGCATGTAGCGCGCGTATTCCTGATAGGTGTCGATCAGCACGATATTGTTGTTCACCACGATACCCGCCAATGCCACGATGCCGGTGCCGGTCATGATGATGGAAAACGGCTGGTTCATCACCAGCATCCCCACCAGGACGCCCGTGGTCGAGAGCACGACGGCGAGCAGCACGAGAACCGCGTTATAAACGCTGTTGAACTGCGCCAGCAGGATGATGAACATGAGGCCAAGCGCACCGGCAAACGCCTTTTGCAGGAAGGCACCCGATTCCTCCTGATCCTCCTGGTCGCCGGTCCATTCATAGCTGATGCCCGCAGGCAGCACGCCGCTCTCGAGCCAGTCCGTCAGCCGCTCGATCCGCTCGTTGGCGGTGAGCGGCACGCGGCGCTCATTGCCCTGCGCGTCGCGGATGGTGGCGCTCAGCCCGTCCTGCACCGCCGCCTTGATATCGAAAAACCGGGTCTGGTCGATCCGGTCGATCTGGGCAAGCTGCTGCACCGGCTTGCGGGTGATGAAATTCGACAGCGGCACCAACCCGTTCGGCGTGGTCACCTTGAGCGCGTCGAGGGTCGAGAGCACACGATCATTCTCCGGCAGGCGCACGCGGATTTCCACCTCCTCGTCGCTGCCGGGGATGCGCATCGTGTCAAGCAGCACGCCGCGCGTCACAAGCTGCACCATGATGCCCACGGTCGCCACATCGGCACCGTAGCGGCCCGCGCGTTCCACGTCCACGTCGATCTGCCAGTCGATGCCGGGCAGGGGCAGCGTGTCCTCGATCTGGTGCAGCCCGGTTGTCGCTTCGAACTCTGCGCGCGCCTCCTCGGTAAAACGCATGAGCGTGTCCCAGTCGTCACCCCTTATGCGCAGATGCACGGGCTTGGCGGAGGCGGGGCCGCGCGACTGGCCGAGGATCTCGATCTTGATGCCGGGGATCTGTTCCAGGTCGGCGGTCAACTGGTCGATCACCGCGTTGCCGTCAAAGGACGGGTCGATCATGCTGCGCCGCACGGCGATATCCGTGAAGGGCAGGGTGAACCATGTCTCCATCACCTGCGGGCGTTTTTCCCAGGGGATCGTTTCGAACTGCACCTGGCCGATGGTGTCGCGCGGCGGCTGCGCACCGCCGGTGTTGTTGTTGAGCCCGCCATCGCCGGCAAAGGCAAACACCGTCTCGACGCCGGGATGGGCGCGCACGATCTCCTCGACCTGATTGACGAGCGCATCCTTTTGCCCGATCGACAGGTTTCCGCGACCGCGCACATAGACGATGGCCTGTTCCGGCTCGGTATCGACAAAGAACTGCGTGCCGTTGTTGTTGTTCACGTAGAACATCAACACCGAGCCGACGAGCACGAAAACCGCGCCGAAGGCCACCAGCGGCATGACCGGATTGCCGACGATGGCGTGGATCATCCAGCCAAAGGCCGACCGGCGATAGCCCGCCGCGACACGCGGCTTGCGGCCGGGCAGCAGCGACCGGCCAAGAGCGCGCAGCGCTTTGCCGCAGCGGCGCGGAATCGCCATCAGGGCCAGCAGCACCGCGATCACCGCGCCCACGCCCGCACCGATCAGCGCCACCACCCCCAGACCGAGGCCAAAGACCGTGATCAGTGTCGGCAGGACCGAGCCGAGGATTGCGGCCCCGTCCATCTGGCCAAAGCGCGCGCCGATCTCGGCCAGAAGCACCGGCACGCCGCGCCCCGCCAGCAGCGCCGCCCCGGCCGCCAGCGGAAAGAGCAGCACATGCCACAGCCAGAAGCCGCCCGCGATCGCCCCGGTGCGTTCGGAAAACCACCGCTCCAGCCGCCCCGTCACCCCGCCCAGAACCGGCAGGTAGACCAGCGCCACCAGAAGCGAGGCCGAGAGCACGAAAATCAGCGTGATCGGCAGCATCCCCATGAATTGCCCCGGCACACCGGGCCAGAACAGCATCGGCAGAAAGGCGCAAAGCGTCGTGGCGGTGGAGCTGACCACCGGCCAGAACATGCGTTTGGCGGCGCCGACATAGGCGTGCATCGGGCCTTCGCCCTCGGCAATGCGCTTGTCGGCATATTCCACCACCACGATGGCCCCGTCGACCAGCATCCCCACGGCAAGGATCAGTCCGAACATCACGATGTTGGAGACCGACACACCCATCACGGCAAGCATCGCAAAGGTCAGCAGGAACGAGGTCGGAATGGCGAACCCCACCAGAATGGCAGGCCGGATGCCAAGGGCTGCCAGCGTCACGATCATCACCAGCGCAATGGCGGTCAGCACCGAGCCTTCAAGCTGGCTCACCATCGAGCCCACGGTGCGCGACTGGTCGTTGGAGGCCCCGACCGAGACCACGGCGCGCAATTCCTGCGGCCAGCGCGTTTCCGCCTCGGCCACGGTGCGGCGCACCAGAGCGGCGGTGTCGATGATGTTGAAGCCCTTGCGCTTCACGACCTGAAGCGCGACCGTCGTCTCACCGTCAAAACGCGCGGTGCCGACCCGGTCCTCGAAGGTGAGGTTGATCGTGGCGATATCGCCCAGCCGCACGATCCGGTCGCCATTGGTCTTGATCGGCAATTGGTAGATGTCGCGCGTTTCCTCGAAAGAGGCGGGGATCTTGACCGCGAATGTGCCCTGCGCGCTGTCCACCTCGCCCGCCGGGATCAACTGGTTGTTGTTCTGCACCGCGTTGATCAGGTCGAGCGCGGTGACATTGTAGGATTCAAGCTTGAGCGGGTCGATCACCACCTCGACCATCTCGTCGCGGCTGCCCGCGATGCCGGCCTCGAGCACCGGCTCGAGCGCCTCGAGCGTGTCCTGCAAATCCTTGGCCAGCCGCGTCATGGTCCGTTCGGGCACCGGGCCGGACAGGTTGACGATGATGATCGGGAACTCGCTGAAATTCACCTCGTTGATGGTGTATTTCTCGAATCCTTCGGGAAATTCGGCCTCGGCCTTGTCCATCGCGTCGCGCACATCGGCAAGGATCTGCGTCTTGTCCCAGCCGAACTCGAACTCGAGCGCCACGCCGCCGAAATTCTCGGACGCGGTGCCGGTCATCTTCTTGAGCCCGTCGAGATCGCTCAGTTCGGTCTCCATCGGCTTGACCAGAAGCTTTTCGCTGTCCTCGGCCGAGATGCCGGGAAAGGGCACGGTGATGAAGAGCGCAGGGATCTCGATATCCGGCTCGCCCTCCTTGGGCAGGCTGACATAGGCCATGGTGCCCGCCAGCACCGAGAGCACCACAAAGGCCAGCACCATGCGCGCGCGCGAGGCGGCCCAGTCGACGATGCCCGTCATTGGCCAAGCTCCTGATAGACAGGCTCGACCGGCACGCCGTCGGTGACGTATTCCTGACCGATCACGATGATGTCGGCGCGCTCCGGCAAGCCTGTCAGCCAGATGCCGGTAGGCGTGTCGCGCAGGAGCGTAACGGGCGCAAAGCGCGCGGTCCTGTCGGCGTCCACCGTCCGCAGGCCAAGCGTGCCCGCGTCATCGAGCGTCAGCGCCGATTGCGGCACCAGATGGGCCATGCGCCCTTCGGCGGTGATGCCGATTTCGGCGGTCTCGCCGTCGCGCAGCGTCAGGTCGGGGTTGGGCACGCGGACATCCACGCGAAAGGTGCGGGTCGCGGGATCGGCCGAGCGCCCGACAAAGCTGACCTTGCCCGCGACCTCGTGGCCCGAGATGGTGCGCGCCGTGGCGGGCGCCCCCTCGATCACGCGCGCCACGTCCATTTCCGAGACAAAGCCGACAAGCGTGATCGGGTCGAGTTGCAGCACCGTGGCGCAGAGCGCGCCGGGTTGCAGCAGGCTGCCCAGTTCGGCGGTGTCGGTTTCGAGCACGCCGGAAAACGGCGCGCTGATGGTCAGGCGGCGGATTTCCTCCTCGGCGGCGGTCACGCCCGCGCGGGCGGCCTCGATATTGGCCTGTGCCGATCCGAGACCTGAACGCGCCCCCTCCACGCCCGCTTCGGCGGCGCGCAGCGCGGCGCGGGTCGCGGCCACGCGGGTTTGCGACGCAAAGCCCGACCCAACCAGACTATCGGCGGCCTTGTAATTGATCTCGGCCTCTTCCAGATCGGCCTGCGCCTCTTCGATGCGCGCGCGCGCCTCGGGCAGCCGCGCCTCGGTTTCGGCCAGCCGGGCGCGCGCCTCGGCAAGGGCCGCCTGCCGCGCGCCGGGATCGAGACGGCAAAGCATGTCGCCCGCTTCGACAAAAGCCCCCCGGCGGTGCGGTTCGGAAATCACGAGGCCCGAGGTTTCGGCGCGCAATTCAACCGTGCGGTCGGCCTCGGTGCGCCCGCGCAACAGCACCGCGCTATCCACCTCGCGCGCCTCCGAGCGCTGCACCACCACGCGCATGATCTGCTCAGGCGTGTCGTTCCGGGGCGCGGTCTCATCTGTGGCGGTATCCTCGGGGCCGGGGATCATCGCCACCAGCCGCTCGCGCTCGAACACGAAAGCATAGATCGCGGCGGCAACAACAAGGGCAATGAGGACGGGCAAAAGGCGCATTTTCGATCTTTCAAACTCTTGTCAGCCACGACCGTGACGCAGCCCGTATTCGGCTTCAACACGTAATACGCTGAACCAACCAGTTCAGATTAAATCTTTTCCGGGCGAGTCACAAGGGAGTCTTGTTTTGTGCACCACCCGTGATTGACGATAGGTGACTAAAACAGTAAGCCTTTGATCGCGAAAGCCTGACAAAAGGAATCAGATATGAAGCCCTCCGCCCTTATGTTCGCCTGCGCCCTCGCTTTTCTGCCTGCCGGGCTGGCCCATGCCTCGAATGTCGAGACCAAGCGCGCCTTGCCGCGCGTCGAAGCGGTCAACCTCGATGACGCGCGCATGACCTATGAGATCTACGAGACCAGCATCGAGCACGCCGACCTGTCCGGCTGTCCCGAGGGGATCGACACGGCGCGCCATTTCTGCCGCCTCACCCTGGCCGCCGAGCGCGCGCATGTTTTCGTTTTTGCCCTCGATGGGGATCAGCCGCTGGTCGCGGTGCAGTCCTACGATCTGGACGCGGGCCTGCCGGGGTTCTGATCCGGTCACCCGGCCAGTTGCACCGTGATCTCGTCGATCACCTTCAGCCAGGTCTCGACCGGCTGACAGCCGGGCAGGGCGTGCTGGCCATTGACGATGAAGGTCGGCACGCCGGTAATGCCCATCTTGCGGAACCGGGCGTCGCGCTCACTGATCTCGGCGCGGTCCGCGTCTGACGCAAGCAATCGGCTGATGAGCGCCGCATCAAGCGCGAGGCTGTCGGCGATATCGGCCAGCACCTCGTGATCGCCGATGTCGCGCCCCTCCTCGAAATAGGCGCGGAAAAGCGCCATCGCCAAGCGGTCCTGACAATTCTCGACCTCGGCCCAGTGCAGCAGGCGATGCGCGTCGAGCGTGTTGGGCGTGCGCGGGATGGCGGCAAAGTCGATCGAAAGCCCCGCCGCCTCGGCGCGTTCCAGCACCGGCGCATAGGCGCGGATCGCCCCCTCGCGCCCGCCGAACTTGCCCTCAAGGTAGGCCTTCCGGTCCATCCCGCCTTCGGGCATGTCGGGGTTGAGCTGGAACGGCTGCCAATGGATCTCGAACGGATGATCGGGGCGCTCGGCCAGCGCCTGATCGAGCAGGGTCTTGCCGATATAGCACCACGGGCAGATCGGATCGGAAATGATGTCAAGCCGGATCATCGAGAGCCTCATAGATCGGCCGCAGGGCGCGGCGCAGGAGTTTTCCGTTGGCCCCCGTGGGCAGGCTCTTCACGTGGAAGAAGCCGCGAGGGCATTTATAACCCGCCAGCCGCGCGCGGGCATGGGCGTCGAGCGTCGCGGGATCAAGCGGCGCGGGGCCAGTATAGAAGGCCATGATCACGCGCGCATCCTCTTTCACGGCAATATCCGTCACCGCCACCTGTGTCACGCCGGGGCAGGTGGCCAGCGCCGCCTCCACCTCGAGCGGCGAGACGCGGTAGCCGCCCGCGTTCATCATGTCGTCGGCGCGCCCCAGATAGGTGATCGCGCCATCTTCGGCCATCGCCCCCAGATCGCCGGTGAGGAACCAGTCGCCATTGAATTTCGCCGCCGTCGCCTCCGGCGCGCCCATGTAGCCCAGCATCAGGCCGGGATCGGAGCGGTGAACGGCGATGGTGCCCTCCGCGCCATGGGCCACCGGGCCGCGCTCGCCCATGATCGCCACGCGTCGCCCCGCCTGCGGGCGTCCCAGCGTGCCGGGGGGCGCGGGGCGTGCGGGGCTGCCGGAGATGAAGGTGGAGCATTCCGACATGCCGTAGGCTTCGTGAATGGCCGTGCCCGTCGCCGCCTGCCAGCGGTCGCGGATCGCCTCCGAGAGCTTTTCGCCCGCGGCAAGCCCGTGGCGCAGGCGGGGCAGGGACAGCGCGCCATCCCGCTTCAACATCTTCCTGTAAACCCCCGGTGCAGCGGCAAAAATCGTGGCTTCGTGACGCTTGAGCAGAAGCGGCAGTTGTTCGGGCGTCACCTCGGGCGCGGGGATAAGCGCGGTCGCGCCCATGGTCCAGGGATCCATCAGCCCGGTGCCGAGGGTAAAGGTCCAGTTGAACGCGCCCGCATGGCAGAGCCGGTCATCCGCGCAGAGGCCATACCAGCCGTCATACATCATCTGCCGCGCCCAGATCGCCCGATGCGCGTGGCAAACCGCGCGCGGCGTGCCCGACGTGCCGGAGGTGTAGATGATGTAGGCCAGCCGGTCGGGATCGCCCATATGGTAATCGGCGGGCGGCAGCGCGCGCATGGCGTCAAGCGCGGCCTCGTCCAGCACCGGAATCGCGGTCTCGGGGCAGGCCACGCCCGCGCCGCGCAGGATCAGCCGGGGCGCGGTTGTGCCGATGATTCCCGTCACCTCGGGCGCAGTCAGCTGGCTCGAGGTCGGGATCGGCACCAGCCCGACGGCAATCGCACCCAGATAGGCGATGGGAAACTCCACCGTATTCCCCAGCCGCATCAGCACCCGGTCGCCGGGCACAAGGCCCTGCGCCAGAAGCCCGGCACCGGTGCCGCGCACGGCGGCCGCAAGCCGCGCATAGCTCCAGCGTTCCGCCCCCGAGGCGTGCAGAATCGCCAGCGCCACCTTTTCGCTCCGGACGTGCGCGCGCGCCAGCACATGCGCGGCCAGGTTGAAGGGCGCGGGGCAGGGCGGTGGCGGGCCTTGGTCGAAAATCGCGGTCATGGCTTCGGATTAGGCAGGCGACGCGGAGGTTACAAGCGGATTGATGCGCGGGGCGGTGTCGTTTTTGTCATCTGTCGGCCCCGTTTGCGGCCTTCAGTTTGTTGTTCGGGACCACCGGGGCACCATTGGTAGGTCCGCGCGGTCCGCGCGCAGGATCACGCACATCGTGGCGTGCTGTCTGTGGTCTTCTGCAATGCGGCAATTTCTTGCTGATATGGAAATAAACGAAACAAACCCTTTTAAGAAGATCACTTACTTGTTACATGTGCCGCATAGGTGGTGGTTGGCCATGAGTAGCGATTTACATCGGCGATTTTGCCGAAATTTTGCTGAAATAGGTATGGTTAATTGGGGGATATTACTTTGAAACATGATCCGTTTCCGAGCGACGCGCCGTTCGTGTCTGAGTCGCTTTTCGAAACCCGGCCATTTTCTCTATACGCCCGTGTCGGAAAGCCCGCTTTTGACATCTTGGTCAGCGTTGCACTGCTGCCCGTTCTTGCCGTGTGCTCTGTTGTTCTGTTGGTGTTGAATCCGTTCTTCAACAGGGGTCCGCTGCTGTTCGTTCAACCGCGGATGGGACGGGACTGCTCGGCTTTCGGCGCGATCAAGTTCCGCACGATGGTGCCAGCCGCGCGGATCACGCGACAGGCGGATGATCCGCTCGAACAGCATCGGATCACGCCGCTCGGGCAAGTGCTCCGCAAGATGCGTATCGACGAATTGCCCCAGATCATCAACGTGCTGCGTGGCGAGATGAGCCTGATCGGTCCGCGACCGGACTACTTCCATCATGCCCGCAAGTACATGCGCGTTGTTCCCGGCTATCGCCGCCGCCATTCCGTGCGCCCCGGCATCAGCGGGCTGGCGCAGACCGACCTTGGCTATGTCGATTCGACCGAAGGGACGTTCCTGAAAGTCAAACTTGACCTGCACTATGTCGACAACCTCAGCCCGAAAATGGACGCCTACGTGTTCTGGCGCACATTGGTGACGGTGTTCGGGCGCAGGGGCTGCTGACTCACACCGCCGTTATACGCTGCCAGCCGACCATACGTGCGCGAAACCAGGTGCGCTGCCGCTTGGCATATTGGCGCGTGGCGGTGATGGCGGCGGTGCGCGCCTCGTCCAGCGTGATCTCTCCGCGAAGATGCGCGATCAGGTCCGGCGCGCCGATGGCCTGCGCGGCGGGGCGCGCGGCGTCCCAACCCGCGAGATTGGCCCGCGCCTCGTCAAGCGCGCCGCGCGCGAGCATCGCGTCAAAGCGGCGCTCGATGCGCGGATCGAGCCAGTCCTTCGGGGCGTCCACCAATAGGGCCGTCACCGTGTTCAGCGGCAGAAGTGGTGGCGGCGTCGCCGCCTGCCAGGCGGCCAGTCCCTGCCCGGTGGCGGCCTGCACCTCCCAGGCGCGCTGCACCCGTCGGGGATTGGCCCGGTCGATGCGCGCGCGGGTTGCTGGATCGAGCGTGTCCAGAAGCGCGCGAAGGCCCTGCTCCGTCAGAAGCCGGTCGGCCTCGGCGCGGATCTCGGGCGGGGTTTCGGGGATCTCGGCCAGCCCCTCGGTCAGCGCCGAAAAATAAAGTCCGGTGCCCCCCACGATCACCGGACGTGCGCCCGTGCCCAGAAGCGCGCGCACCTCGCGCAACCAGTGGCCCACCGAATAGTCCTGCTCCACGCCGACATGGCCATAAAGCCGGTGCGGCAGCGCGGCCTCCTCCTCGGGCGAGGGCCGCGCCGACAGAACCCGCCAGTTGGCATAGACCTGCAACGCATCGGCATTGACGATCACGCCGCCCTGCGCACGCACGATGTCCATGGCCAGCGCCGATTTTCCGCTGGCGGTGGGGCCAGCGATCAGCACCGGACGCGCGGGGTTTGTGTCATCCATGACGCTCATGCGCGCGCCCTAGCCGAAATCCGCGCGGCTGGCGAGGGGTGCCGCGCTTTCCGCGATTGCACCTGTCCGCTATTTCCGACATTTTGCGCGCGATAACAACAATGGCGGAGAGCAAGCGCATGAGCGAAACCGACACCCCAAAAGCCCGGTTCAGCCGAGTGATGCTCAAGATTTCCGGCGAGGCGCTGATGGGGGATCTGGGTTACGGCCTGCACCCGCCCACGGTCGAGCGCATCGCGCAGGAGGTCAAGTCCGTCCATGATCTGGGCGTCGAGATCTGCATGGTGATCGGCGGCGGCAACATCTTTCGCGGCCTTCAGGGCAGCGCGCAGGGGATGGAGCGCACCACCGCCGATTACATGGGGATGCTGGCCACGGTGATGAACGCGCTGGCCATGCAATCGGCGATGGAGCGGGTCGGCGTGTTCTGCCGGGTGATTACGGCTATCCGCATGGACGAGGTGGCAGAGCCCTATATCCGCCGGCGCGCCGTGCGCCACCTTGAGAAAAAGCGCGTCTGCATCTTCGCCGCGGGCACCGGCAACCCCTATTTCACCACCGACACGGCGGCCACGCTGCGCGCCAATGAAATGGCCTGCGAGGCGATCTTCAAGGGCACCAAGGTGGACGGGGTCTATGACAAGGACCCGATGAAACACGCGGACGCCAAACGCTATGACCGCGTCACCTATGACGAGGTGCTGGCAAAGCATCTGGGCGTGATGGATGCCTCCGCCATTGCGCTCGCGCGCGACAACAACCTGCCGATCATCGTCTTCTCGCTCGACGAGCCGGGCGGATTTCGCGGCATTCTCGCCGGAGAGGGCACCTATACAACGGTGCATGGCTGAGGTTAAACAGGGGCGGTATTCCTCGCTCAAGAAGGACAGGGAAACGATATGGCGGACTATCTGGAAATAGACACGGACGACCTCGAGCGTCGGATGGCCGGTGCGATGGGCGCGCTCAAGACGGAATTTGCCTCGTTGCGCACGGGCCGCGCCTCGGCCTCGATGCTGGAGCCGGTGATGGTCGATGCCTATGGCCAGATGACGCCCATCAACCAGGTCGGCACCGTCAACGTGCCCGAGCCGCGCATGGTCACCATCAATGTCTGGGACAAGGGCCTGGTGAACAAGGTCGAGAAGGCCATCCGCGAGAGCGGGCTGGGCATCAATCCGCAGCTCAACGGCACGATCATCATGCTGCCCATTCCCGAATTGAACGAAGAGCGCCGCCGCGAGTTGACCAAGGTCGCCTCGCAATATGCCGAACATGCCCGCGTTGCCGTGCGCAACGTGCGCCGCGACGGCATGGACCAGATCAAGAAGGCCAAGGCAGACGGCATGTCCGAGGACGACCAGAAGCTGTGGGAAGGCGAGGTTCAGGCGCTCACCGACCGCTATATCAAGCTGGTTGACGAGGCGCTCGAGCACAAGCAAGCCGAGATCATGCAGGTCTGATGAAAAAGGTGGTGCCCATGGCGAGCAAGGGGGCCGGGAAGGCCGGGCCGCGCCATGTGGCGATCATCATGGACGGCAACGGGCGCTGGGCGCAAAAACGCGGTCGCCCGCGCCTGTTCGGTCATCACGCCGGCGCGCGCCGGGTGCGCGAGATCGTCGAGGCCTGTCCCGGTCTGGGTGTCAAGTATCTGACGATCTTTGCCTTTTCGACGGAGAACTGGAAGCGCACCCAGACCGAGGTGGCGGGGCTGATGACCCTGTTTCGCCGCTACATCATGAAGGAAATGCAGGATTTCGTGCGCGAGAACGTGCGCGTGCGGTTTATCGGCGATCGCCCCCGGCTGGAGTTGCGTCTGCGCTCGGTGATGGAAGAGGCCGAGGCGATGACCGAGCATTGCACCGGCACCAACCTCACCATCGCGCTCAATTACGGCGGACGCGACGAGGTGGCGCGCGCCACCAAACGGCTTGCACGGGATGTGGCCGAGGGGCGGCTCGATCCCGAAACCGTGGATGAAGAGACGCTGCCGCGCTATCTTGATACCCGCGTGTTGCCCGACCCCGACCTCGTGATACGCACGAGCGGCGAGGCGCGGATCTCGAATTTCCTGCTCTGGCAATCGGCCTATTCGGAATACGAGTTCATCGACACGCTCTGGCCCGATTTCACCCGCGAGATCTTTGCCTCGGTCCTCTCGCAATACGGCGCGCGCGAGAGGCGCTTCGGGGCAGTTGGCGCATGAGTGCAAAATGGGGTGATCTTGCGCCGCGTCTGGCGTCGGGCGTGGCGATGGCGGCGGTCGGCCTTGGCGCGGTCTGGGCGGGCGGTCTCATCTTTGCGGAACTGGTCACGCTTCTGGCCGGTCTGCTGATGTGGGAGGCGGCGCGCCTTTTCGGCGCGCCGGATGCCGTGCGCTCGGGCATTCTCGGCGCGGTGGCGGTGGCGCTGGCGTTGTGGCTGCCGGGGCTCTTCGTGGTGCCGCTGCTGGTCGCGGCCGTGCTGGTGGCGGCGGGCAGTATCGACCGCGCGCGCGGCCCGTTTGCGGCGCTGGCCCTCTGGGCGCTTCTCGGGGCCTGGATCATGGGCATGTTGCGCGCCGAGGCGGGGCTCGTGTGGGTGCTCTGGCTGGTGGCCATCGTGGTGGTCTCGGATGTGGCGGGCTATTTCGCGGGCAAGGCCCTCGGGGGGCCGAAATTCTGGCCGCGCATCAGCCCGAAAAAGACCTGGTCCGGCACGGCTGCGGGCTGGATCGGGGCGGGCCTCGTCGGCGCGCTGTTCGCGGGGCCGACCGGGGCGGGCGCGGCGCTTGTGCCGGTCTCTGTCCTCGTGGGCTTTGCCGGACAGATGGGCGACATCGCCGAGAGCGCGGCCAAGCGGATGCAGGGCGTCAAGGACAGCTCCAACCTCATTCCCGGTCATGGCGGCGTGCTTGACCGGTTCGACGCGATGCTGGGCGCGGCGCTGATGGCGGGGCTCTTGCACGCGACGGGTCTTTTGCCGGGGGCGGCATGAGGCGGGTCTCGATCCTGGGCGCGACCGGCTCCATCGGGCAGAGCACCATCGACCTCATCGCGCGCGCGCCCGGTGAGTATGACGTGGTGGCGCTCACCGGCGGGCAGAATATCGCGCGGCTGGCGGCGGATGCGCGGGCGCTCGGGGCCGAGGTGGCCGTCACCGCCGACGAGGCGCTCTTGCCCGATCTGCGCGCCGCGCTTGCGGGGTCGGGCGTGGCGGCCGCCGCCGGGCGCGCGGCGCTGATCGAGGCGGCGGCGCGGCCCGCCGATTGGGTCATGTCGGCCATCGTCGGCGCGGCGGGGCTGGCACCGGGGCTGGTGGCGCTCGAACAGGGTGCCACGCTGGCGCTGGCCAACAAGGAATCGCTGGTCACGGCGGGGCCGCTGGTGCTGGAAACGGCGCGGCGCCACGGCGCGCGCCTTCTGCCGGTGGACAGCGAGCATTCGGCGATCTTTCAGGCGCTGGCGGGCGCGGATGCCGCTTCGGCCAGCCGCGTCATCATCACCGCCTCTGGCGGGGCGTTCCGCGACTGGCCGCTGGAGAGGCTGGCCGGGGCCACGGTGGCCGAGGCCTCATCGCACCCCAACTGGGACATGGGCCAGCGCATCACCATCGATTCGGCGTCGATGTTCAACAAGGCGCTCGAGATGATCGAGGCGCGCGAGTTCTTCGGCTTTGCGCCCGCGAAAATCGAGGTTCTGATCCACCCGCAATCTCTGGTTCATGCGCTGGTGGGCTTTGCCGATGGCGGGCTTATCGCCCATGTGGGGCCGCCCGACATGCGCCACGCCATCGGCTATGCGCTGCACTGGCCCGAGCGGCGCGCGCTGCCGGTGGAGGTGCTCGATCTTGCGGCGGCGGGCACGCTCGAATTCCGCACCCCCTGCGAGACGCGCTATCCGGCGCTGCGGCTGGCGCGCGCGGTGATGGAGGAGGGCGGGCTGGCCGGTGCCATCTTCAACGCCGCCAAGGAGCGCGCGCTTGATCATTTCATCGCCGGACGCCTCGGGTTCATGGCAATGGCACCGCTCGTTGAGACGGTGCTGGAGCGGCTTCTGGCCCTGCCCGAGGCACGGGGCGGCACGCTGACCCTTGATCGCGTGGCCCATATGGACCATCTCGCAAGGCAGTGCGCCGATCAGGCAGCAAAGAAAATCGAACAGGGATAAACTGTGGACATCATCAGCTTCCTGCCGCAATTCGGCAGTCTTTTCATGACGATCCTGGCCTTTGTGGTGGCGCTTTCGGTGATCGTGGCGGTGCACGAATACGGCCATTACATCGTCGGGCGCTGGTCGGGGATCAAGGCCGAGGTGTTTTCGCTCGGCTTTGGTCCGGTGATATTTGCGCGCACCGACCGGCACGGCACGCGCTGGCAGGTGGCGGCGCTGCCCTTTGGCGGCTACGTGAAATTTCTGGGCGATGCGGATGCGGCCAGCGGCAAGGACGGGGCCGCCATGGCCGCCATGCCACGGGAACGCCTGCGCCAGACCATGCATGGCGCGCCGCTCTGGGCGCGCACGGCAACGGTTGCGGCGGGACCGGTGTTCAACTTCATCCTGTCGATCCTCATCTTCACCGCCGTGATGATGGGTGGCGGCAAGACCGCCGATCCGCTGACCGTGGGCGCGCTCAAACCGCTGCCGGTCGAGGGCGTCACGCTGCGCCCCGGCGACGAGATCGTGACCGTCTCGGGGTTGCCCATCCCCGACCGCGAGGCCGCGGAGGCCTATGACGGGTTTCTGGACGCGCTGCCCGTGCAGCCCTTGCTTGACTACGAGGTGCGGCGCGACGGGCGGGTGCGCAGCGCCCTGGGTCCGCAGCTCATGCCGCCGCTCGTGGGCGGGCTCTCGCCGCAATCGGCGGCGTTCGATGCGGGGCTTCAGACGGGGGATGTGATCATCGCCGTGGACGGTCGGCCGGTTCATGCCTTCCGCGAACTGCGCGACATCGTCGAGGGTTCGGACGGCGCGCCGCTGGCGCTGTCGGTCTGGCGAGAGGGCGAGGATCTGGCGCTGACGCTGGTGCCGCGCCGCACCGACGAGCCGCAGCCCGAAGGCGGCTTCCAAAGCCAGTGGCGGATCGGCGTGGCGGGCGCGATGGCGTTCGAGCCTGCGACCGAGGCGCTCGGTCCGGTCGAGGCGCTCGGGCAGGCGGTGACGCAGACCGGGCAGATCATCGAGAGCTCGCTCTCGGGTCTCTATCACATGGTGACGGGCGCGATCAGCTCTTGCAACATGTCCGGCCCCATCGGCATTGCTCAGGTGTCGGGCGCGATGGCGAGCCAGGGCGCAGAGAGCTTCATCTGGTTCATTGCCGTGCTCTCGACGGCCGTCGGCCTGCTCAACCTCTTTCCTGTCCCGGTGCTCGATGGCGGGCATCTGGTGTTTTACGCCTACGAGGCCGTGGCGGGCCGCCCGCCCAGCGAACGCGCGCTGCGCGTGCTGATGACGGTGGGGCTGACGCTTATCCTGTCACTGATGCTTTTTGCGGTCTTCAACGATATCTTCTGCCCCTGAGCCATCGGCGTCATTCTGGCGGCAACAGCCCCGCCTTTGCCGCACGGCGCAACGCGCGGCTGAGCGGGCCAAGGGCGGCACCCAAAAGGCGGCTTGACTGCCAATAGAGCGCGGTGTCGAGCGGCTGGTCCTGCCTCAGGGCCACAAGACGTCCGCGCCGCAGGTCGCGCGCGATGAGGGGGTCGGGATTCATCCCCCAGCCAAGCCCGCGCCGCGCCGCCTCGGCAAAGCCATGGGCCGAGGGCAGGCGGTGGCTGGGCGGGCTGAGCGTGGCCCCGGTGGCCTGCGTGATCCAGCGGTGCTGCAACTGGTCGCGGGCGTCGAATTGCAGCATCGGCGCGGCGGCGAGCGTCGCGGCCGTGACACCATCCGCAAAGTGCCGGGCGATGAAAGCGGGACTGGCCGCGGCGATGTAGCGCAACCGTCCCAGGGGCGTCACATCGCAGCCGGGCAGGGGGGCCGCGCGCGACGTGATCGCGCCCAGAACCTCGCCGCGCATCAGCCGGTCATGGGCGGTGTCCTGATCGTCGATCACCAGGTCGAAGAGGTGCCCGTCAAGCCCCGTAAGAGCCTCGGGCAGCCATGTGGCGAGGCTGTCGGCATTGACCGCAAGCCGCAGCCGGGTCTGCGGCGGCGGGGCAAGGGCCGAGAGATCGCGCGCCAGATGCGCCTCGAGCAGCGCCACCTGATCGGCATGGGCCGCCAGCCGCTCGCCCGCGTTGGTCGCCGTGCAGGGCGCGCCGCGCCGCACAAGCTGCGCGCCGATGCGGGTTTCCAGCGCCTTGAGCCGTTGCGAGACCGCCGATTGGGTGATCCCCAGCATCCGCGCCGCGCCCTCGAAACTGCCCGATTGCAGGATGGCGCGGAGCGTGGCGAGGTGATCGGCGGGAAAGACCATTAGCAAACCTGATGCTGAATTAGATCATTGAGTTTGAGTAATGCAGCCGACCCCGCTAGGCAAGCGCCGGGCAATGCGGGAGACAGGCAGATGCAGGCAGGCTTGGCGGGCTTCGCGCTCGGGTTTTCGCTGATCCTCGCGATCGGGGCGCAGAATGCCTTTGTGCTGCGGCAGGGGCTGCGGCGCGCGCATGTGCTGGCGGTGGTGCTGGTCTGTGCGCTGTCCGATGCGGTGCTGATTGCGGCGGGCGTGGCGGGGTTCGGCGCGCTGGCCGAAATGGTGCCGGGGCTGGAGCGGGTGATGCGCTATGGCGGCGCGGCCTTTCTGCTGGTTTATGGCGCGCGCAGCTTTCAGGCGGCGTGGCGCGGGGGGGCGGTGCTGGGGGCGGGTGAGGGGGCGGGCAGCCGTGCGCGCGCGGTGCTCACCTGTCTGGCGCTGACCTGGCTCAACCCGCATGTCTATCTGGATACGGTGGTTCTGCTCGGCTCGATCTCGGCGCAATATGACGACCGACTGGCCTTTGGTGCCGGCGCGGTGACGGCGAGTTTTACCTTCTTCTTCGCATTGGGCTATGGCGCGCGGCTGCTCGCGCCGTTCTTTCGCCGCCCCGAGGCCTGGCGCGTGCTCGATGCGGGCGTGGGGGTGGTGATGTGGTCCATCGCGGCGGGGCTGCTTTCGGGCTGAGCGATTTGTGCTAGACTGGCCTCGAAGCCAGAAGGAGAGGCGCGATGAGCTGGAACCCCGGACTGGAGCCCGATTGCCCCGAAGGGGCAGACATGGACGCGATCGAGACGGTGATCGTGCCGCGCGCCCGCGATATCGGCGGGTTCGAGGTGCGCCGCGCGCTGCCCGCGCCAAAGCGGCAGATGGTCGGGCCGTTCATCTTCTTCGACCAGATGGGACCGGCGGAGTTCCTGACCGGGCAGGGGATCGACGTGCGTCCCCATCCGCATATCGGCCTTGGCACGGTGACCTATCTCTTTGAGGGCGAGTTTCAGCACCGCGACAGCCTTGGCACCGACCAGATGATCCATCCGGGGGCTGTCAACTGGATGGTCGCGGGGCGCGGCGTCACCCATTCCGAGCGCACGAGCGACGCGACGCGCCGGGGCGAGAGCCGCCTTTTCGGCATCCAGACCTGGGTGGCCCTGCCCGAGGCGGAAGAAGAGCGCGCCGCGAGTTTCGAGCATCACACCAGCGAGGCGCTGCCGGAGATCGAGGATGGCGGCACACGGCTGCGCCTCATCATGGGGCGGGGCTGGGGCGAACGCGCGCCGGTCTCGACCTTCTCCGAGATGTTCTATGCCGATGTGACGCTTGCCCCCGGCGCGGGCGTGCCGCTGCCCGAGGATCATGAGGATCGCGGCGCCTATGTGCTCTCGGGGTCTGTCAGCGTGGGGGGGCAAGTGTTCGAGGCGGGGCGCATGATGGTGTTTCGCCCCGGCGACCGGCTCTCGTTGCGCGCGGGAGAGGCGGGGGCGCGGGTTTTGCTTCTGGGTGGCGAGACGCTGGGCGGTCCGCGCTATATTTCGTGGAATTTCGTGGCCTCCTCGCGCGAGTTGATCGAGGCGGCCAAGGCCGACTGGGCGTCGCGCGACCACGGCCGCTTTGCCCTGCCGCCGGGCGACGACACGGACTTCATCCCGCTGCCCTGAGCCATGCTTTGACCGGGATATGGCCTTGCGTCTCGCGCATGACAAAGCGCCGCAGCCCGCCTCGACAGGGCGTCTGCGCCGTGACTTAATGCGGTTCATGCGCGCGCAGAGGCCCCCCTTGATCGAGACCCCGTCGAGCCCCGTCCGGGGCGTCATGTGGATGATCCTGACGGGCCTGCTCTTTGTCGGGGTCACCGCTCTGGTCAAGGTGCTGGGCACGCGGATGCCGGCCTCTCAGGCGGCTTTCCTGCGCTATTTTCTCGGGCTGGTGTTTCTCCTGCCGATGCTCGGCACGCTGCGCAACCTGCGGCTGGACCGGGGCACATGGGGCCTGATCGGGGCGCGGGGCGTGCTGCACACGGCGGGCGTGGCGCTCTGGTTCTATGCCATGGCGCGCATCCCGATCGCCGATGTCACGGCGATGAACTACCTCGCGCCGATCTACGTCACCATCGGCGCGGCGCTCTTTCTGGGAGAGCGGCTGGCGGTGCGGCGGGTGATCGCCATCGTCGTGGCGCTGTGCGGCGCGCTGATCATCCTGCGGCCGGGGTTCCGCGAGGTGGGGCCGGGGCATCTGGCGATGCTGGTCACGGCGGTGACCTTCGGCGGTTCCTACCTCATGGCCAAGGTGCTGACCGGGCGGGTCAGCGCGGGCGTGGTGGTGGCGATGCTGTCGCTCACCGTCACGATCGGTCTTGCCCCCATGGCCATCGCCGTCTGGGTGCCGCCGACGCCCTGGGAAATGGCGATCCTGTTCGCGGTCGCCTGTCTGGCCACGGCCGGACATTACACCATGATGCTTGCCTTCAGCGCGGCACCGCTGACGGTCACGCAACCCGTCACCTTCCTGCAACTGGTCTGGGCGGTGCTGCTCGGGGCGCTGGTCTTTGGCGAGGGGGTGGATGTCTTTGTGATCCTTGGCGGCACGGTGATCGTGGCGGCGGTCAGCTTCATCTCCTGGCGTGAGGCGGTGCTCAAGCGGCGGATCACGCCGCCGGTTTCTGCCACCAAGGTCTGACGCGCTTGACCTTGCCCCCGCCGCCCCCGTAGATGCGCCCCGATACACGAGGCGCACGGGAAAGGCACTCCGATGGGATTCAGAATGGGTATCGTGGGGCTTCCCAATGTGGGCAAGTCCACGCTCTTCAACGCGCTGACGCGCACCGCTGCGGCGCAGGCGGCCAATTTCCCGTTCTGCACCATCGAGCCGAACGTGGGCGATGTGGCGGTGCCCGATGCGCGGCTTGACCGGCTGGCCGAGATCGCCGGATCGAAACAGATCATCCCCGCGCGGATGACCTTCGTCGATATCGCCGGGCTGGTGAAAGGGGCGAGCAAGGGCGAGGGGCTTGGCAACCAGTTCCTGGCCAATATCCGCGAGACCGATGCCATCGCCCATGTGCTGCGTTGTTTCGAGGATGGCGATGTGACCCATGTCGAGGGGCGGGTCGATCCGGTGGCCGATGCCGAGGTGATCGAGACCGAATTGATGCTGGCCGATCTCGAGTCGGTGGAAAAGCGCCGCGCGGGGCTGGTGCGCAAGCTCAAGGGCGGTGACAAGGACGCAGTTCAGGCCGACCGGCTGTTGGCCGCCGCACAGGCGGCGCTGGAGGAGGGGCGGCCCGCCCGCACCGTTCCGGTCGATGCCGAGGACGCGCGCGCGTGGCGGCTCTTGCAATTGCTGACCGCAAAGCCGGTGCTTTATGTCTGCAATGTCGACGAGGCGAGTGCGGCCAGCGGCAATGCGTTTTCCCAAGCGGTGGCGGCCATGGCGGCAGAGCAGGGCGCGGCCTCGGTGGTGATCTCGGCCCAGATCGAGGAGGAGATTTCCAAGCTGGAACCCGAGGAGGCCGAGATGTTCCTGTCGGAAATGGGGCTGGAGGAAGCGGGGCTGGATCGCCTTATCCGCGCGGGCTATGCGCTTTTGCACCTCGAGACCTATTTCACCGTCGGCCCCAAGGAGGCGCGCGCCTGGACCATCCCGCAAGGCACCCCGGCCCCCAAGGCGGCGGGCGTCATCCACGGCGATTTCGAAAAGGGCTTCATCCGCGCCGAGACCATCGCCTTTGAGGATTTCGTCACCCTCGGCGGCGAGCAAAAGGCCAAGGACGCGGGCAAGATGCGGTCCGAGGGCAAGAGCTATGTCGTCAAGGACGGCGACGTGCTGCATTTCCTCTTCAACACCTGAGCGGGGCGAATCCGGCGGTCGGAATTGCGTCGGTATCCGTGTCGGCGCCGCGATGACCGCTCAGCCACCCCGCCGCGCGGCGATTTTGGCGAGGATGGTGTCGGCATAAGCGGCATGATGGCTGGCCCCGGCGGCGTCAAACACCTTCAACGCCGCGCGCGCGTGGTCTTCTGCCCGATCCAGATGCGCGGCGTCGCCAGTCTTGTCGAAAAAAGCGCGCTCCAACTCAGCAAGGTTGGCTTTGGTGATGGCCCATTGCAGCGGCACGCGGTCGCGGGTCCATTCCTCTAGGGCGTCGCGATAGGCGATGACGGCCTCGTCCAGCCGTTCGGTGCCGCTCTCGCGTTCCCCGAGGGTTGCGAGCGCAGTGCCGAGGTTCATCTGTGTCATGGCCCAATCGAGCGGCACGCGGTCGCGGGGGAATTCCTCCAGGGCGTCGCGATAGGCGATGACGGCCTCTTCCAGCCGTTCGGTGCCGCTCTCGCGCTCCCCGAGGGCCTGCAGCGCAGTGCCGAGGTTCATCTGTGTTGCGGCCCATTGCAGCGGCACGCGGTCACGGGTGTAATCCTCCAGGGCGCGGCGATAGACGTTGACGGCCTCTTCCAGCCTTGCGGTGCCGCTCTCGCGTTCCCCGAGGGTTTGCAGCGCAGCGCCGAGGTTCATATGTGTCATGGCCCATTGCAGCGGCACGTGGTCGCGGGTCCATTCCTCCAAGGCGTTGCAATAGGCGATGACGGCCTCGCCCAGCCGCTCGATGCCGCTCTCGCGTTCCCCGAGGGTTCGCAGCGCATTGCCGAGGTTTGTCTGCGTCCCGGCCCAAGCCAGCGGCACGCGGTCGCGGGGGAATTCCTCCAGGGCGGCGCGATTGGCGATGACGGCCTCTTGCAGCCGTTCGGTGCCGCTCTCGCGTTCCCCAACAGTTAGCAGCGACACCCCCAGATCATTGAGCGCCGTGCCGCGTTCGTCGGCGGTGGAGGCGCGGGTGTGGAGCGCATGGGCGAGGTCGATGGCGATGCGCAGGGGCAGGGCGGTGCCCTTGTCGCGGCCTTCGACATGATGGCTATCTTGCAATGCGCGCAAGTCGTCGAACCCGGCGCGCCCGCCTGCCTCCAGATCGGCCTTTTGGATCAGGAGGGTGGCGGCGCGGGCGCTGTTGCCCTCGAGCATGGCAATCTCTATCCCGCTGTGCAGCAGGCGGGCGGTGCGGGCGAGGTGCTGCGCCTCTTCCTCGGCCAAAGCCTCGGCTATGGCACTGCTGGCGGCGGTATAGTCGCCCGTGGCCGACAGGCGGGTCGCGCGCGCCAGCACCTCATCCACGAAATCGCCGTGGTTGGAGGGGATACGCCCTTCCTGCTGCACCCGCACGGCGATATCCATGGCGTTCTGCAAGTCGAGCCAGGCCTGGCCCAGATCGTCCGTCTCGCGCGCGATGCGTTGGGCAAGGCGGATGATGGCGTTTTCGGTGATCCCCTCATCGCGCAGACGGTCGGATTGGCCGCTCTTGTCGGTGCGCGCCAGAAGCTCCGTCAGCATCGCTTGGGTGGCATCTGACGGCGTCAACACCGGGGCCAGAAGGGCGCGCAGCATGGCGGCGTAATCGTCGAGCGCGGTTTGGCCGCAATGGGCCGGGTCGGTGGCGTGGGTCGTGATGTGACCGCGCATATGGTCTGCGATGGTCTCTGCCAGCATATTGCCGCGGGCAAGATCGGTGTGGGTGGGCGGATAGTTACTGAGCATCTGCACCATGATCCGCTTGCGATCCGGGGTCAGATGCGCGCGCGCCAGATACTGATCCAGCGCGCGCGCCATGTCTTGCGCAACCGACTGCTCTGCGGGCTTGAGGCCCCTGAAGAGTGCAAGACCGGAGAGGGCGGCCCCGATCATCAGCGTCGCCCCGCCAAAGACGCTGGTCTCTGCCGCCGTGACCACCGCCCCGACACAGGCCGAAACATTGCCCGCGTGCAAAACCTTTTCGACCATCACGCCACCCTCCGCACGGCGACCTTAGCCGGGGGCGCAGGCCGGTCAACGGTTTTCATCCGGCTCCGGCCCCGCTCCGGATCCGGCCGCCGGGGGCGCGGCCGACCCCTGCTTTGCGATTGCGCGGGGCGGGGCAATCGTCTAACCCGTGCCGCGACATGCGAGAGGACGACGCCATGAGCGAGAGCAGGAACGGCATCACCTATGCGGAGGCGGGCGTCGATATCGACGCCGGAAATGCCCTTGTCGAGCGGATCAAGCCCGCCGCCGCCGCCACGCGCCGCCCCGGCGTGATGTCGGGGCTGGGCGGCTTTGGCGGGCTGTTCGATCTGCGCGCGGCGGGGTTTTCGGATCCGGTGCTGGTCGCGGCGACCGACGGGGTGGGCACCAAGCTGCGCATCGCCATCGACACCGGGATTGTCGACGGTGTGGGCGTCGATCTGGTGGCGATGTGCGTCAATGACCTGATCTGTCAGGGGGCGGAGCCGCTCTTTTTCCTTGACTATTTCGCCACCGGCAAGCTCGAGGTCGAACAGGCCACGCGCATCGTCGAGGGCATCGCGCGGGGCTGTGCCGCCTCGGGCTGCGCGCTGATCGGCGGCGAGACGGCGGAAATGCCGGGGATGTATCCGGCGGGCGATTTCGACCTTGCGGGCTTTGCCGTGGGCGCGATGGAGCGCGGCACGGACCTGCCGCGGGACGTGGCCGAGGGCGATGTCCTGCTGGGGCTCGCCTCGGACGGGGTGCATTCCAACGGCTACAGCCTTGTGCGCCGGATCGTCGAGATCTCGGGCCTCGGCTGGGACGATCCCTGCCCCTGGGGTGAGGGCACGCTCGGCGCGGCGCTGCTGGCCCCCACGCGGCTTTATGTGCGCCCCGCGCTGGCGGCGCTGAAGGCTGGCGGCGTGAAGGGCCTTGCCCATATCACCGGCGGCGGGCTGACGGAAAACGTGCCGCGCGTCCTGCCCGAGGGGCTGGGGGTCGAGATCGACCTTGGCGCATGGCAATTGCCCGGTGTGTTCCGCTGGCTGGCCGCGACCGGCGGCATGGCGCAGGCGGAACTGCTCAAGACCTTCAACGCCGGCATCGGCATGGTGGTGGTGGTCGATCCGGCGCGCGCGGACGAGATAGAGGCGGCCCTTGCAGGGGCGGGCGAGGGCGTTGCGCGCCTCGGGCGCGTGGTTTCGGGCGCAGGCGTGCGCTATGAGGGCCGCGTGCTGTGACACGGCACGTGGCGATTTTCCTCTCCGGGGGCGGGTCGAACATGCGCGCGCTGGTGGCCTCGATGGTGGGCGATCATCCGGCGCGGCCCGCGCTCATCTTCTCCAATGACGCGGGCGCGGGCGGCATCGCCTGGGCGCGTGCGCAGGGCCTGCCCACGGAGGTGGTGGATCACCGCCCCTTCGGCAAGGACCGCGCGGCGTTCGAGGCCGAGATTGCCGGGCGGCTTGTCCCGCACGAGATCGACCTCATCTGCCTTGCCGGGTTCATGCGGGTGCTCACGGTGGGTTTCGTGGGCCAATGGGCGGGGCGGATGATCAATATCCACCCCTCGCTCTTGCCGAAATATCGCGGGCTCAACACCCATGCCCGCGCGCTTGCGGCGGGCGAGCAAGAGGCGGGCTGCACCGTGCACGAGGTCACGCCCGCGCTCGATGACGGGCCGATCCTGGGGCAGGCGCGGGTGCCGGTGCTGGCGGGTGACACGCCCGAGACGCTGGCCGCGCGGGTGCTGGCGCAGGAGCATATCCTTTATCCGATGGTGCTGCGCCGCTTTGCCGCCGGGGACCGTCGCCCGGTCCTGCTGCCCTGACATTCTGCGCACGCGCGCCGTGTCGTGCTTGACTTCTGCGCGCGCCGCCGCCATATGGCGCTCAACCGATATTTCCTGCCGCGTGAGCAGTCCGGCCCTCATGTGCCGTTCAGATGAAATGTCGCGGACCTGTTCCCGAAATCACGCGTGGGGCCAGACACCGGCCGGAGGGCGTGGGCATGTGGCCCCGCCTTGCCCATGGTGCAACCACGATCACGGGTGCGCGGGCAGGGGCCCGGCGCCTGAAAGGACTTGATTTGACTCTTTTCGACACGATGGGCCTGCCCGAGACGCTGACCCGCAAGCTTGCCGCACTTGGCATCACCGAGCCGACGCCGATCCAGACCCGCGCGATTCCGCACGCGCTTGACGGCGATGACGTGATGGGGCTGGCGCAGACCGGCACCGGCAAGACGCTGGCCTTTGGTCTGCCGCTGGTGGCGGGGCTGATGGCCAACCCCGGGCGTCCGGAGCCCAAATCCGTGCGCAGCCTCATCCTTGCGCCGACGCGCGAACTGGCAGGGCAGATCCGCGACGCGCTCATGCCGCTGGTCAAGGACAGCGCGATCCGCATCAACCTTGTGGTTGGCGGCACCTCGATCAGCGCACAGATCAACCGCATGGACCGGGGCTGCGATATTCTTGTCGCCACACCGGGGCGGCTTCTCGACCTCATCGACCGGCGCGCGCTGCGCCTCGACACCGCAAGCTTTCTGGTGCTCGACGAAGCCGATCAGATGCTCGATCTGGGGTTCATCCATGCGCTGCGCCGCATCGCGGGCCTTCTGCCTGCCGAGCGTCAGACCATGCTCTTTTCGGCCACCATGCCCAAGCAGATGGAAGAGATCGCGTCAAGCTATCTGAAAAATCCCCGCCGCGTGCAGGTCAGCCCGCCGGGCAAGCCCGCCGACAAGATCACGCAGGAGGTGCATTTCATCGCCAAGGCCGCCAAGGCCGATCTGCTGATCGAGATGCTCGACAAGCACCGCGATGAATTGGCGCTGGTCTTTGGCCGCACCAAGCATGGTGCCGACAAGCTGGCACAGCGGCTGGAGCAGGCGGGCTACGCGGTGGCCACGATCCACGGCAACAAGAGCCAGGGTCAGCGCGATCGCGCGCTGCGCTCGTTCCGCGACGGTCACTCCAAGGTGCTGGTGGCGACGGATGTGGCCGCGCGCGGCCTCGACATTCCGGACGTGAAGCACGTCTATAATTACGAATTGCCGAACGTGCCGGACAATTACGTGCACCGCATCGGGCGCACGGCGCGCGCGGGGCGCGATGGCGCGGCGATTGCCTTTTGCGCGCCCGACGAGATGGGCGAGTTGAAGGACATCCAGAAAGTTCTGGGCATGACCATCCCGGTTGCCTCGGGCACGCCGTGGGAGGTGATGCCGGGCCAGAAAGCCAAACCCGCAGGCCGGGGCGGACCGCGCCGCGCCGGTGGCGGCGGCAAGCCGGGCGGGGCCAAGACGGGTGCCGGTGGTTATGGCGGCGCGGGCGGTTATGGCGGGGGCAATCACGGCTCCGCCAAGCCGGGGCAGGCCAAGCCGGGGGCAGCGGCACGCAGCCGCCGCCGCACGCGTCAGGCCGCCTGATCTATCTGACAAGCGCCAGCACCTCGCGGAAGCGGGGATGTCTGGCGCTTCTCAGCCACTCGAACAGAACCATCTCGGTGGTGACGATCTCGGCCCCGTGACGCGCCATGCGCGCCAGTGCGGCGTCACGGTTGCCGCTCACGCGCGAGGCTGTGGCATCGGCCACAAGTGCCACGGCACGCCCGGCACCCAGCAGCCCCAGAACCGTTTGCAACACGCAGACATGCGCCTCGCAGCCGCAGACGACAAGCCGGCGGGCGGCGGGAATTTCCGTCATGAGGGCGGTGTCGGCACAGGCGTCAAAGCTCATTTTCGCCAGCACCGCCTCGCCCGACTCTGGCGCAAGGTCCGGCACCGTGCGCCCGAGACTGTCGGGGTTCTGCTCGGTAAAGCTGCGCGGCACGTCAAGGAGACGCGCGGCGTGCAACAGCCGCGCGCCATTGGCTACAACCCCCGCGCCTCCATGGATCGCGGGCATGAGGCGGGCCTGATAGTCGATCAACAGAAGGTGAGAGGCGCGCGCGTCAAGCATGGCGCAAGCCTGCCGCGTCAGGGCAGGCTTGGCAAGGGCCGCGTCAGCCTGCACCGGGTCCTGCCCGCATCACCATCCCGAAGAGGTCGCGCGGATCGTCCGGATCGGCGAGCAGGTCGAGCGGGGTGAAAAGACCCGTGCCCGCGATCCGGTCGCGCACGTAACGCAGGGCGCTGAAATCCTCGATGGCAAAGCCCACGCTGTCGAAAAGCGTGATCTCGGCGGCGCTGCGGCGGCCCGGCGCCGTGCCCGCAAGCACCTGCCAGAATTCAGTGACCGGGTGATCGGGGTCAAGCTGCTGGATCTCGCCCTCGATCCGGGTCTGTTCGGGATATTCCACGAAGATCGAGGATCGGTGCAGGATCGCCGGGGCCAGTTCGGTCTTGCCGGGGCAATCGCCGCCGATCGCGTTGATGTGCACGCCAGCGCCCACCATGTTATCGGTCAGGATCGTGGCATATTGCTTGTCGGCGGTGCAGGTGGTGATGATCTGCGCGCCTTCCATCGCGGCCTCGGCAGAACCGCAGGCCACCACGTCGAGCCCCAGCCCCGCGAGGTTGCGCGCGGCCTTCTCCGTGGCCGCCGCGTCGATGTCATAGAGGCGCACGGATTTCAGGCCGCAGATCGCCTTCATGGCAAGGCTCTGGAATTCCGACTGCGCGCCCGCGCCGATCATCGCCATTGTGTCGGCGCCCTTGGGGGCAAGGTGACGCGCCACCATGGCCGAGGTGGCCGCCGTGCGCAGGGCGGTCAATACCGTCATTTCCGACAGAAGCACCGGATAGCCATTGCCGACATTGGCCAGCAGGCCAAAGGCGGTGACGGTCTGAAGCCCCTCTTTCGTGTTCTTGGGATGGCCGTTCACGTATTTGAAGCCGTAGACCTCGCCATCCGAGGTGGGCATGAGCTCGATCACGCCTTCGGCGGAATGCGAGGCGATGCGCGGGGTCTTGTCGAAAAGCTGCCAGCGACGGAAATCGGCCTCGATATACTCGGCGAGGCCACGCAGCATCGGCTCGATGCCGATATGGTGCACCAGTTTCATCATGTGATCGACCGAGACGAAGGGCACGAGGGCCTTGTCGGAAGGGGCAAGCGTCATGGTCAGGTCCTCAGATATGGGCGTGGGTGGCGCGGTCGAAGACGCGGCGGCCAAGGGCCGAGGCGGCAAGATCGACCATCACCTGCGCGGTGCGTCCGCGCTCGTCAAGAAAGGGATTGAGCTCGACCAGATCGAGCGAAGTCATGAGGCCGCTGTCGCAGATCATCTCCATCACCAGATGCGCCTCGCGGATGGTGGCCCCGCCCGGAACGGTGGTGCCGACGGCGGGGGCGAAGGAGGGATCAAGGAAATCCACATCGAGCGAGACATGCAGCGCGCCGTTCCGGGCGGCGACATGATCGAGGAACTCCGCCAGCGGGCTGGAAATGCCGCGCTCGTCGATCTCGCGCATGTCGTGGCGGCGGATTTTCGTCGGCTCCAGCGCCGCGCGCTCGGCCGCATCCACCGACCGCAGACCCAGCAGGCAGATGTTCTCCTCGGGGATCGGGTGGGCCACGGGCGGAAAGCCGTGAAAGCCCGCACGCCCGGTGACATAGCCGATGGGCGTGCCGTGCAGGTTGCCCGAGGCGGTGCTTTGCGGGGTGTGGTAATCGCTGTGCGCGTCGAGCCAGAGCACGAATTGCGGGCGATCCGCGCGGGCCGCATGGGCCGCCACCCCCGCAACCGAGCCGAGCGACAGGCTGTGATCACCGCCCAGAAAGATGGGCAAGCCTTCGGCCATGGCCTCTTGCCCCGCCTCGATCAGCGTGGCGGTCCAGCCTGCCGTCTTGGCGGGTTGGTGGACATGGGGCGGCATGTCGGGCGCGGGCGCGGCAGGCGCGGGGGCAAGATTGCCCCGGTCGCTGACACGGTGGCCGAGGTCGCGCAGCGCCTCGGCAATCCCCGCGGTGCGATAGGCATCCGGCCCCATGAGACAGCCGCGCCGGTCCTTGCCGCTATCGACGGGCGCGCCGATGAGAATGATATCCTTGACGGACATGTCTGGCCTCCTGTGACGGGTTGCGCTGAAGGTGACGTCGAATTCGGTTGATTGAAAGGGATTGTTTTGCACATAACGGGCGCAATTCAGTCAAAACGAACGCAAGAGGCTTCGATATGGATGACACCGACCGCCGCCTGCTCTCGGCGCTGCGCCACGATGCGCGCGCTTCGCTCTCGGATCTGGCCCTTGGTCTTGGCGTGTCGCGCACCACCGTGCGGGCGCGGATCGAGCGGCTTCAGGCGAAAGGCGAGATCGTCGGCTTTTCGGTGGTCTTGCGCGACGATACGCTGCGCGATCCGGTGCGCGGGCTGATGATGCTGGGCATCGAGGGGCGCGGCACGGACCGGATCATCCGGCAATTGAACGGGTTGAGTGCGGTGCGCGCGATCCACGCGACCAACGGCCGCTGGGATCTCATCGTCGAGATCGGCACCGAGACGCTGGAGGCGCTCGACCGGGTGCTGGCGCAGATCAGGCGGTTCGACGGGATTTCGGGTTCGGAGACGAGCCTGTTGCTCAATACCTGGAAATCGGGGGGGTAGGGGAGTGGCCTGTCATGGCTTGAAGGTGACGGTCGCCTCCTGTCCCCCGCGCGGAATCAAGGCGTGCTTGCACGCCGCCGCGCGTGCGCCCGACCGCCCCGTCGCACCGAAGGTGCGCCGATTATAATCGGCACGCCTCCGGCGTGGCGGGCGGGCGCTTCTGCAACGTCAAACTCCCTTCAATCGTTCCAGTATTTGGCACCATAAAGCGACCACCAAAGCCCGAGCAGCGCCCACCCGCGGTCGGGCCCTCGCGCGGCTCCACCAATGTCCCCTTCAGGCCCCCCGCCGCCCCTGCCGCGCGCGCAGCGCCATCAGCCAGACGAGCATCAGGCCGAGCGAAACCACCATGTTCCAGCTTGCCATCGACAGGCCCCACATTTCCCACGGCACCTCGTCGCAGCGCACCAATGGCGCGGCCATGATCTGCGCGAAGAGATCCTCGGTGCTCAGGCCTCCGACCGGGCCGCCCGAGCAATCCGAGGGGCCTTGCCACCAGCCGCGCTCCACCCCGGTATGGTAGCCGCCAATGGCGGCGGTGGCGAGGGCGGCAAGCGCGCCCAGACCGGCCATGAGCGTGGGCAGGGCGACAAGACCGGCCAGGCCAAGGCCAATGGCGATGCCATGCGGCCAGCGCTGCCAGATGCAGAGCTTGCACGGCGCCATGCCGCCCAGATGCTGAAAGGCAAACGCCCCGAGCAGAAGGGCGGCGGAGCCTGCGGCGGCGAGCAGAAGGAGGGTTTTCTGGCGTGTCATGGTCTCAGAGATAGCGTGTGAGGTAGAAGCCGCCGAACAGCAGCACGATGAAAAGGATGGTCAGCAGGCCAAGCTTGCGCTCGATGAAGTCGCGCACCGGCGCGCCGAATTTCCACAAAAGTGCGGCCACGAGGAAGAACCGGATACCGCGCGCAAGGATCGACGTGGCGATGAAGGTGCCAAGCGGCATCGCCGTCCAGCCCGACATGATGGTGATGACCTTGTAGGGAAACGGCGTCACGCCTGCCGTGAGCACCGCCCAGAAGCCGAAATCGTTGAACCGGGTGCTGAAGGCGGTCATGGCATCGCCCTTGCCGAGCGCGGCGAGGATCGGTTGGCCGAGCCCCTCATAGGCAAACGCGCCGATGGCATAGCCGAGCATCCCGCCCAGCACCGAGGAGACCAGTGCCACGGTTGCAACCAGCCAGGCGCGCGAGGGGCGCGCGAGGATCATGGGAATCATCAGCACATCGGGCGGAATCGGAAAAACCGAGCTTTCCGCGAAGGAGATCACCGCGAGCACCCAGAGCGCGTGCCGATGTTCGGCCATGCGGATCGTCCGGTCATAGAGCGCGCGCAGCATCGGTGTCTCCCTTTGGGTCTTGGCGCGGACACACCATGCGGGGCGGGCGCGGTCAAGATCCGTTTCGCTGCAACTGGCTCTGGACGGGGCCGCCGTGCTTGGCTAAAGACGCATCAGGCGCGGGTGTGGCGGAATGGTAGACGCGAGGGTCTCAAACACCCTTTCCGCAAGGAGTGTCGGTTCGAGTCCGACCACCCGCACCATTTTCAGAAAGGCAAAAAGCGGCACGGATGCGCCGCCTTTGCTTGTATATCTGTTGTCGCGCTGCCCGCTCAGCGGCCCCAGCTTCGCACCGGGCCGCAATCCATGTGAACGAAGTTCGAGCCCGAGTATCGCCCGACGCCGCCGCCGCCACAGGCCACGCCCGCGCGGTAAATCTGATCGACCGAGCGGCTGCCAAGGCGCAGATCGGCGGCCTCGCCGATCATGTGGCGCGAATTCTTGGCCACCCCGCCCGACCGTGAGCGCAGCATGGCGTTGGTCTGCGGGCTGCGATAGCCGCTGAGCAGCGTGTAGGGCTCGCTCGCCGCAAGCAGATTGTGGCTTGCGGTCAGGATATCCACCGTGCGCCGGTCGATGCCATGCGCCTGATTGGTGCGCCAGTCGCGCATGAACACGTTGATTTCCTTGAGCGCCTCGGGGATGTATTCACCCTCGATCCAGTAGATCGTGTCGATCCGCTCTCCGGTGCGCGGAGACACCATGCGCAACCTTCGGATGTCGCCCGCCCCGCGCAGGAACCCTGCTGCATTGCCGAAGGTCGGAGCCGCTGTGACGAGTGTCGCGGCGAAGGCCGCAAGAACGCCACGGCGGGAAAGTCCAGTCGAGCTGAAATCAGTCATTGATAGCGCCTGTCCCGTCGCCTGTATGAGCCACTGTTTCGCGGCTTGTGTCATCATCCCCAGATGCCGGTTTTGTATGGCATAACAAGAATCATCAACCAAGCCCCCTTTTGTCACACTGCGTGAACGGCAAGCGGTTTCGGCGGGAATCTGCGCATTGCCGGCCGCTGTGGCGGCAATGCGACCCCGGTGCCGAAAAGCCCCACGTCACGTGGAATTGGGAAAGCGTGACATGAAAACGTTAGGAAAGAATTGAGGTTTCAGTGAAATATTGGCAGGATCGAAAGCGAAAGCGCGACTGGGAGAGACGTATGGGTATGGTGCCGGGACTTTGGAGCATGGGTGCGGTTTTCTGTGTGCTGGGCACGCTGGCCGCGACCGCGCCACGCGCGGAGGGAACGCCCGGTCTGCTCGCGCCCGCCGTGTCGGGCGCTCTGGCCGAGGCGCTGGCCGTGGCGCAGGCGCGCGCCGAGGAGACGGCCTTTCGTCAGGCGGTGGCAGAGGCGGCGGCCCCGGACCGGGCGCTGGCGGACTATTACCGGGAAAGTGGCTATGCGCCGCTCTGGACCGGAGAGGGTGAGGCGGATCGCGCGCGGCGCGCGGCGCTGTTGCGCGCGCTTGGTGAGGCGGACGTGCATGGCCTGCCGGTGGCGCGCTACGATGTGCCGGGCCTGATGGCGCGGCTGGGCGATGTCCGCTCGGTGCAGGCGCTGGCCGAGGCGGAGGTGGCGTTGAGCCGTGCCTATCTTGCCTATGCGCGGGACCTGCAAAGCGGCATCGTGATTCCGTCGCGCGTGGATGGCGACATCAAGCGCGAGGTTGCGCGCCGGGAGGCGTCGGATCTGCTGGACGAGGTGCGCGCGAAAGAGCCGCGCGCGGCCCTGCGCGCGCTGGTGCCGCAATCGAACGAATACCGCCGTCTGCAAAAGCAAAAGCTGGATCTGGAACGGCTTGTTGCCGGGGGTGGCTGGGGCGCACCGGTGGCAGCGGAAAGTCTCAGGCCCGGCGCGACCGGCCCGGCGGTGATCGCGCTGCGCAACCGGCTCGTGGCCATGGGGTATCTCGCGCGCAGTGCGGCGGCCTCTTATGACGGCACGATCCAGACGGCGGTGCAGGCGTTTCAGGGCGATCACGGGCTTGAACCCGATGGCGTCGCGGGACCGAGCACGATGGCCGTTCTCAACACCACGCCCGAGGACCGGCTGCGCTCGGTGATCGTGGCGATGGAGCGCGAGCGTTGGCTCACCAATGCGCGCGGCATGCGGCATATCCTTGTAAACCTTGCGGATTTCAGTGCCCGCATCATCGACGACGACCGCATCACCTTCGAGACCCGCGCGGTGATCGGCAAGAACACGAGCGACCGGCGCAGCCCGGAATTCTCTGACGAGATGGAGCATCTGGTCATCAACCCGACCTGGCATGTGCCGCGCTCGATCATGGCGCGGGATTACCTGCCGCGGCTTCAGGCGAATCGCAATGCCGCCTCCTATCTCAAGATCTATGACAGCCGGGGGCGGGAGGTGCCGCGGGGTGCGGTGAATTTCAACGCGTATAACGGGCGCAATTTTCCCTTTGCGATCAAGCAGCCGCCATCGGACAGCAATGCGCTCGGGCTGGTCAAGTTCATGTTCCCGAACAAGTGGAACATCTACCTGCACGACACGCCGCAGAAAGAGCTGTTCCAGCACGAGAAGCGTGACTTCAGTTCGGGCTGCATCCGCCTGCAACAGCCCTTCGACTTTGCCTATGAGATATTGTCGCGCCAGGAGGCGGATCCAAAGGCATTTTTTCACTCGGTCCTGGCGACGAAACGCGAGACCTATGTGCAGCTCGAGGAGCATGTTCCGGTCCACCTGATCTATCGCACGGCGGTGACGAAACCCGGCGGCAAGATGCAGTATCGCGGCGATGTCTACGGTCGGGACGCCCGCATCTGGGAGGCGCTGGAACGCGCCGGTGTGACGCTTGGCGGGCCGAACAGCTAAAGCCATTTCGGAAAAATCTGATAGACTTTTTCGGTTCGAAATTGTGTCAAATCAAATCCTCAAAGCGTTTCCGTGTTTCAGCGAAAAACCGGAACGCCGGAGATCCGGTGCCGTGGCAAGTGATCCATCGTAATCGCGGCGGTGCGGCAGCGCCGCCGCAAAAGATTGTGCGCGCGGTGCTCAGCCTTTAAAAATCCGTTACGTAACTGACGCACAAGACCCCGAGATGCGCCCCCGCCGGGGCGGTGAAAGGAAAGACCGCATCATGAGCAGCATTCAGGACCGGGTGATCGCGATCATCGCCGAACAGGCGGTGCTCGAACCCGCAGATGTCACCCTTGACAGCACACTGGAGGATCTGGGCATCGACAGCCTCGGCCTTGTCGAGAGCATCTTTGCCATCGAGGAAGCCTTTGACATCGCGGTGCCATTCAACGCCAACGAGCCGGAGAAGGGCGATTTCGACATTTCCTCCGTGCGCTCGATCATCGCGGGCATCGAGCGGCTGATCGCGGAGCAGGCGTGAAACGCGTTGTCATAACCGGGGCGGGCACGATCAACGCGCTTGGCCATGATGTGCCCACGACGCTCGAGTCGATGCGCGAGGGGCGCTGCGGCATCGGCGATCTGGAGTTCAAGGATGTGGAGCGGCTGTCGATTCGCATCGGCGGGCAGGTCAAGGGCTATGATCCGGTGGCGCGCTTCAACCGGCAGCAACTGGCGCTCTATGACCGGTTCACGCAGTTCACGCTGATTGCCGCGCGCGAGGCGATCGGGCAGGCGGGGCTTGAGTTCTCCGGCGAACTGGCGGCGCGGGCGGGGGCGATCCTTGGCAATTCCGGCGGCGGCATGACCACGCTCGACGAGAATTACCGCACCGTCTACGAGGAGGGCAAGAACCGGGTCCATCCCTTCGTGGTGCCCAAGCTGATGAACAACGCCGCCGCCAGCCACCTGTCGATGGAGTTCAACCTCAAGGGGCCGACCTTCACCGTCTCGACGGCCTGTGCGTCGTCCAATCACGCCATGGCGCAGGCCTTCCAGATGGTGCATGGCGGCATCACCCCGGTGATGGTGACGGGCGGGTCCGAGTCCATGCTGTGTTTCGGCGGGGTCAAGGCATGGGAAGGGCTGCGGGTGATGAGCCGCGACGCCTGCCGCCCGTTCTCGGCCAATCGCAACGGCATGGTGCAGGGCGAGGGCGCGGCGATCTTTGTCTTCGAGGAGCTGGAGCACGCGAAGCGGCGCGGCGCGGAAATCCTGGCCGAGGTGGTCGGCTTTGCCATGACCTCGGACGCGGCCGATATCGTCATGCCCTCGAAACAGGGCGCGGCGCGGGCGATCGCGGGTGCGCTGCGCGATGCACGCGTGAACCGCGAGGACGTGGGCTATATCAACGCCCATGGCACCGGCACGGCGGCCAATGACAAGACCGAATGCGCGGCGGTGGCCGATGTCTTTGGGCATCATGCCGACAAGCTGATGATCACCTCGACCAAGTCGATGCACGCGCACCTCATCGGCGCGACGGGGGCGGTGGAACTGCTGGCCTGCATCATGGCGCTGCGCGACGGGGTGATTGCGCCCACCATCGGGTATGAGGAGCCGGACCCGGAATGCGCGCTCGACGTGGTGCCGAACGAGGCGCGCGAGGCGCATGTCGATGTCGCGCTGTCGAACGCGTTTGCCTTTGGCGGGCTGAATGCGGTCATGGCTCTGCGGCGGTTCGGCTGAGGCGCTCATGAGGGGATATCCCCGGGTCTGGCCCGAGGATGACGGGGTCCCCAAAAACATGACCCTCCGGCCAAGCCGGAGGGTCTTTTGTCGGGAGACCCTCAGTGCATGTCCGAGGGTGACAGGGCGCCTCAGTTCGTGATCGTCGAGGTCGCCTCGAAGGCGGCAGTGAAGCCCACGAGCGAGGCGTCGATGCGCACGATCTGATCCGGGGCCTGGGCGGGCACGATTTCGATCGTGGCTTTGGAACCGCGTTTCATTGCGTCGATATCGACCTGCGCCAAACCGATCCGCGAAAAGCATCCTGCCATGGTGCAGAACGAATAGGCATAGCTCTTGGCCTTGCCGCTATCCACCGAAAGCTTGACCTCTTCGGTGAGCAGCGTGCCGAGCGGCACCGCGAGCGTGGCCCCGGCCACAACCTGACCGCCGCCGGCAAGGCGGTAGATGCTGATTTCGGCCACGGGATTGCCGGCCTCCTCGGTCAGGAGCTGATACATCTGGCACAGGTCGTCGCCCTGGCCCTCAACCTCGTTGGGAAAGCAGCGCATCGACCAGTCGCCATGGGTCTCCCGGATATAGGGGGCGTTCTCGTCATCGACCACGCGTCCGGTATCGAGCCCGGGCACCGGGTTGACCGGCGCTTCGGTCTGCGCCGGGGCGGCGTCGGTCTGGGCATCGCCTGCCGGGCTTTCGGCCTGTTGCGCGCCTGCGGCGGTCGATACGGCGAGAAGAGCGGCGAGAGTGAGGCGGAACACGGTCTTGGACATTTTATCCCCATGGGTTTCGGACGAGTTTGGCAGGCGTCTACCACGTCGGCTGGGGAGTGTCAGGATGAAATCGCGTCTCCGAAGCAGGCGCGGGCGACATGTCGCGCGCGGCTATGCTGCCCCCGCACAAGAAGAAAGAGGCCCGTGGACCTCTTTCAAACAACGTTTCTCTCCCCGTCGGACTGGCCGACTTAGTATTTGGCTGAACGCTAGGACAGAAGACCGGTTGCGTCAACAGGTGAAGTGGGGCCGTGAAGAAAAAAGGCCGCACCCGAGGGCGCGGCCAGTCTGACAGGGAGGAAGTCACCCGGTCCGGGAGGACACTCGGGACCGGGCGTGATTTCACTCTGGCACAGAAGGGTTAAGATTGTATGGTCGCACCGTGACGATTTCTGGACCGGGAGGGGTGGCGTGTCAGAGGCGATTTTCGTGGGTGGCGGCGGGCCGGACTATGGTGCGGCGCAGGAGCTTTTGCTGAAATTCGGCAACCGGCACGGGCTTATTGCCGGGGCGACCGGCACCGGCAAGACGGTGACGCTGCAAATTCTGGCCGAGGGATTCTCGGATGCGGGCGTGCCGGTGATCCTGTCGGATATCAAGGGTGACATCTCGGGCATGGCCGAGGCGGGCGATCCGGGAGGCAAGCTGCACGGGCCCTTTACCGAGCGCGCCGCGCGAATCGGCTTCGACGGGTTTCGCTATGACGCTTTCCCGGTCATCTTCTGGGATCTCTTCGGCGAGCAGGGACATCCGGTGCGCACCACCGTGGCCGAGATGGGGCCGCTTCTGCTGGCGCGGCTGATGGCGCTCTCGGAGGCGCAGGAGGGGGTTCTCAACATCGCGTTCCGCGTCTCGGACGAAGAGGGGCTGCCGCTTCTGGATCTGAAGGATTTGCAGGCGCTCCTGACCTTTGTGGGTCAGCAGGCGGCCGAGTTGTCGCTGCGCTACGGCAATGTCACGGCGGCCTCGGTGGGGGCGATCCAACGGGCGCTTCTGGTGCTGGAAAATCAGGGCGGCGCGTATTTCTTCGGCGAACCGGCGCTGGATCTTTCGGATCTCATGCGGGTGACGCCAGAGGGGCGGGGGCATGTCAACATCCTTGCCGCCGACAGGCTGGTGCAATCGCCGCGCCTTTATGCAACCTTTCTGCTGTGGCTGCTGAGCGAGCTGTTCGAGGAACTGCCCGAGGTGGGCAATCCCGACAAGCCGAAGCTGGTGTTCTTTTTCGACGAGGCGCATCTGTTGTTCGATGATGCGCCCAAGGCTCTGGTCGACAAGGTGGAGCAGGTGGCGCGCCTCATCCGGTCCAAGGGGGTAGGGGTCTACTTCATCACCCAGAACCCCGATGACGTGCCCGACGCGATCCTGGGCCAGCTTGGCAACCGGTTCCAGCACGCGCTGCGCGCCTTTACCGCGCGCGACCAGAAGGCGCTCAAGCGCGCCGCCGAGACCTACCGGCCCAATCCGCGCTTCGACACGGCGGAGGCGATCCGCGATGTCGGCACCGGCGAGGCGGTGACCTCGCTTCTGGAGGGCAAGGGCGTGCCGGGGGTGGTCGAGCGCACGCTCATCCGCCCGCCCGCGACGCAGCTTGGCCCCTGTGACGCGGCCACGCGGCGCGCGGTCATCGCCGGCTCGCCGGTGGCGGGCAAGTATGAGGCGGTGATCGACCGGCGCTCGGCCTTCGAGGTGCTGGCTGCGCGGGCCGAGGCGGCGGCGAAGGAGGCCGAAGCGGCCGAGGCGCAGGCGGCTGCCGAAGAAGAAGCGGCGCGCGAGTTCAAGACGGCGCGGCGCTATTCGGGGGGCGCAAGCCCCGGCCGCACGACGCGCGGGCGCGCCACCGACAGCCTTGGCGGTGCCATCACCTCGGCGGTGCTCAAGGAGTTGCAGGGCACGACGGGACGGCGGCTGGTGCGCGGTATCCTCGGCGGGCTGTTCCGGGGGCGATGACGGTCACGCGGGCGAGAGCCGCGCGAGATCATCGCGCAGGGCCGCATAGGCCGCTTCGGCAAGGCGCAGGCGGCGGCGCTTGAGGCCCTCGGTCTCGACCCGCAAAAGCGCGTCTATGCCCAGAAAGAAGGGCAGAACCACGCGCTGCTCGAACGTGGTCAGGGCAAAGGCATCGGTAAAGGCCGCCGCGAGGGCCGCATCGGCACCGCACCATGTCTGGCCCGAGGGGGCCATGCCGCGCCGCGCGAGATGCATCAGAAACCGCGCGATATCGCGGCAGACCGGCATTTGCGCCGAGGCACCGGTGTCGATGCCCGTCAGGCGCGCCCCGTCGTGCAGCAGGTTGTTGGGGTGAAAATCGCCATGGCAGATCGCCATGCGCCAATCCTCGGTCTCGATCCGCCGACCAAGTTGCGCGAGGGCTGCGAGGATATCGGCCTCGAGGCTGCGCAGGCGCGCGAAAGGCTGTGCTGCGGCGCAGCGGGCGGCGCGGGCAAGCCAGCCTGCGGGCGTGGCGCGCGCCCAGCTTTCGGAGACATCCGTGTAGCGGCGCAGCCAGTGCGCGGCCGGGGCAAGGGCCGCGCCGCGCGTCTCCGGCGCGGCCTGCCAGAGCCATTGCAGAAGCGGCGTGCCGGGCGCGCGCTCCATCACCATGAGACGCAGGTCCGGCAAATAGGCCAGCGGCTCGGCCACGCGAAAGCGCGCGCCCTGCATATAGGGCCAGATGCGCCGCGCTTCGTGCCATTCGCGGGCCTGCAACTCGGCTGTGGCGGGCTCGGCCAGTCGGAAGATCGCCGCGCGCCCCTGCCAATGCCCGGCAAAGACCGCGCGTTTGCCCGGCACGAGGCGCAGGACCTCGGTGATCTCTGCCCCCTCGGGCAGGTCGATGTCGGGGCGTGGATCGTCATCGGACATGGGCCGGAGATTTTCCCAAGCCTTGCCCGCCGTCAACCGAATTGCGCCCCGTGCCCTGCGCGGTTAAGGTCATGCCCGGAAGTCAGGCAGCAGGATATGAGCATGAGCGCGACCCCCGTCACGGAACTGAGTTTCGAGCAGGCGATGCAGGAGCTGGAACAGGTGGTGAGCCGTCTGGAACGCGGCGATGTGGCGCTTGACGAGTCGATCGCCCTTTACGAGCGGGGCGCGCTGCTCAAGAAGCGCTGCGAGGAAAAGCTCAAGGAGGCCGAAGAGAAGGTTCACGCCATCACGCTCGACGCCGAGGGCAACCCCACGGGCAGCCGCCCGTTGGCGGAGGGGTGATGCACGCGCGCCTTGGCCGGGATGCCGAACGGGTGGCGGCTCATCTGGACACCGTTCTGGCGGGTTACCCGGCGGGACCGGTGACCGCGGCGATGCGCTACGCCACGCGGGGCGGCAAGCGCATCCGTGCGCATCTGGTGCTGGAGGGCGCGCGTCTGCATGGCGTGGCGGAGGCGTCCGCGCTCTGGCCCGCAGGCGCCATCGAGGCGCTGCACGCCTATTCCCTCGTGCATGACGATCTGCCCTCGATGGATGACGATGCGCTGCGCCGGGGGCAGCCCACCGTGCATGTCAAATGGGACGAGGCGACGGCGATCCTGACCGGTGACGCGCTTCAGGCGCTCGCGTTCGAGATGGTGGCCGATCCGCGCTGTGGCGCGGGCGATGTGCGGGCCGATCTGGCACTGGGGCTGGCGCGCGCGGCGGGCGGGCGCGGCATGGTGCTGGGACAGGCGCGCGACATCGCCGCCGAAAGTGCGCCCGCGCCGCTCGACCTTGACGAGATCACCGCGTTGCAGGCGGGCAAGACCGGCGCGCTCATTGAATGGGCGGCGGTGGCGGGGGCGGTGATGGCGCGCGCCGACACGGCCCCGCTCGCGGCCTATGCGCGGGCACTTGGCCTGGCCTTTCAGATCCAGGATGACGTGATCGACGTGACAGGCGATGCAGGTGCCGCGGGCAAGGCTGTGGGCAAGGATGCCGCCGCGGGCAAGGCCACCTTCGTGTCGTTGCTGGGGCTCGAGGGCGCGCGTGCGCGGGCGCGGGCACTGGTTGACAGCGCCTGCGACGCGCTATCCTCTTACGGGGCGCGGGGCGACGGGTTGCGCGATCTGGCCCGCTTCGTTATCTCGCGCGAAAGCTGAGTTTGCCCCGGGGAGGGGTGTCATGACCGACCGTCCGAAAACGCCGCTGCTCGACAAGGTCCATGTGCCCGCCGATCTCAAGGGTCTGAGCGAGGCGCAGCTTGTGCAGCTTGCGCAGGAATTGCGCGCCGAGACGATTTCGGCGGTCTCGGAGACCGGCGGCCATCTGGGCGCGGGGCTGGGGGTGGTGGAATTGACCGTGGCGCTGCACCATGTCTTTGACGCACCGCGCGACAAGATCATCTGGGACGTGTCGCATCAGTGCTATCCGCACAAGATCCTGACCGGGCGGCGCGACCGCATCCGCACGCTGCGCCAGAAGGACGGGCTGTCGGGCTTCACCAAGCGGTCGGAATCGCCCTATGACCCGTTCGGCGCGGCGCACAGCTCCACCTCGATCAGCGCGGCCTTGGGCTTTGCCGTGGCGCGCGATCTGGGGGGGCCGTGCGAGACCGGCCATGGCGATGCCATCGCGGTCATTGGCGATGGCGCGATGAGTGCCGGCATGGCCTTCGAGGCGATGAACAATGCCGGGCATCTGAAAAAGCGGCTCTTCGTGATCCTGAACGACAACGAGATGTCCATTGCGCCCCCGGTGGGGGCGCTCTCGGCCTATCTCTCGCGGCTCTATGCGGGCGAGCCGTTCCAGGAGTTCAAGGCCGCCGCCAAGGGCGCGATCTCGCTTCTGCCGCCGCCCTTTCAGGAAGGCGCGCGGCGGGCCAAGGACATGCTCAAGGGGCTGGCCGTGGGTGGCACGCTCTTCGAGGAGCTGGGCTTTTCCTATGTCGGCCCGATCGACGGGCACGATCTGGGGCAGCTTCTGCCGGTCTTGCGGACCGTCAAGGCGCGGGCGACGGGGCCGATGCTCATTCACGTGCTGACCAAGAAGGGCAAGGGCTATGCCCCCGCCGAGGAGGCGCGCGACGGCGGCCACGCGACGGCGACATTCGACGTGCTGACCGGCAAGCAGAAAAAGGCGCCGTCGAACGCGCCAAGCTATACCCGCGTCTTTGCCGATGCGCTGCTGGCCGAGGCGGCGGACGATCCGCGTATCTGCGCGGTGACGGCGGCGATGCCCGATGGCACCGGCCTCAACCTCTTTGCCGAGCGGTATCCGTCGCGCCTCTTCGATGTGGGCATTGCCGAGCAACACGCGGTGACGTTCTCGGCGGGGCTTGCGGCGGGCGGGATGCGGCCCTTTTGCGCGCTTTATTCGACGTTTCTGCAACGCGGCTATGATCAGGTGGTGCATGACGTGGCCATTCAACGCCTGCCGGTGCGCTTTGCCATTGATCGCGCGGGGCTTGTGGGGGCCGACGGCGCGACCCATGCGGGGGCGTTCGACGTGGCGTTTCTGGCCAACCTGCCGGGCTTCGTGGTGATGGCCGCCGCCGACGAGGCCGAGCTTGTGCATATGGTCGCCACGGCGGCGGCGCATGACGCAGGGCCGATCGCCTTTCGTTATCCGCGCGGCGAGGGGGTGGGCGTCGAGATGCCCGCGCGCGGCGTGCCGCTCGAGATCGGGCGTGGCCGGATCGTGCGCGAGGGGGCGAGGGTGGCCATCCTGTCGTTCGGCACGCGGCTGTCGGAGGTGCTGGCGGCCTGCGAGGCATTGGCCGCGCGCGGGATCACGCCAACGGTGGCCGATGCCCGCTTTGCCAAGCCGCTCGACCGCGAGATGATCCTCGATCTGGCCGCAAGGCACGAGGCGCTGATCACGGTCGAGGAAGGGGCCATTGGCGGCTTTGCAAGCCATGTCAGCCACTTGCTGGCCGAAGCGGGAGTTTTTGACCGCGGGCTGAAATTCCGCTCCATGGTGCTGCCCGATAGTTTCATAGATCAGGCCAGCCCCGCGCAGATGTATGACGTGGCGGCGATGAACGCGCCGCAGATCGAGGCCAAGGTGCTCGAGGTGATGGGGCTCGGCCAGATCGCGGGCAGGCGGGCCTGAGCCGCGATCCGGGATGCTCACGGGGCAGGGTGTGTCGGACGGTATCCGGAGACATCCTCGGGGATCCGGTGGACGGCACGGCGGGCGGTCTTGCGGGGTGAGCTTCGTTCCCCGCGCGGAATCAAGGTGTGCTTGCACACCGCCGCGCGAGCGCCCGACCGCCCCCCGGGCGGGCGCTGTTGCAGCGCTGCGGCACGAGCGAGCGTTCAAGTATCCTGAACCATAAAGTGCCACCCACGACCGTCAGAGCGCCCACCCGCGGTCGGGCCCTCGCGCGGGGTATTTAAAGAACAGCAAACGGCCCTGACTGCCAGTGTCCGCTACCCTGCTTTCGCTGCCGAACGGGTCTGATGGCGGGCCTCAGCCCGCGACCGAGGCCGCGTGGATTGCGTCGATGGTGGCCGCGATGGTGGCGTTGAACTCGGCATCCGGCTGCTGCGCCGACAACCCCTCGGTCAGTGCGCGGCTGAAGCTGGCGATCACGCCCCGGTTGCGGGCAAGCCGCGCATTGGCCTCGTCCCGGCTGTAGCCGCCCGAGAGCGCCACCACGCGCAACACGCGCGGATGATCGACAAGGCTTTGATAATGGTTCGCGGTCTCGGGCAGGGTGAGCTTGAGCATGACCTCCTGGCCCTCGGAAAGCGTGTCGAGATGGGCGGTGAGGCGGGACAGGAGCAGGTCCTCGGCCGCGGCCTTGTCGGCGATGGAGATGGTCACCTCGGGCTCGATGATCGGCACAAGACCGGCCCCGAGGATCTGGCGCCCCACCTCGAATTGCTGCGCCACCACCGCCTCGATCCCGGCAGGGTTGGCCGCGTCGATGACCGAGCGCATCTTGGTGCCGAAGATGCCGGCCGCATTGGCGCGGGCCAGCAGCGCGTCAAGATCGGGCATCGGCTTCATCAGCTTCACGCCGTCGGTTGCCTCGGCGAGCCCCTTGTCCACCTTGAGGAAGGGCACGACGCCGCGCTCTTCCCACAGGAACTGCGCCGAGGGCTGGCCCGCGATGCTGCGATCCATGGTCATCTCGAAGAGAATCGCACCCAACACCTTGTCGCCGGTAAAGGCCGGGGCCTGTGCGATGCGCGCGCGCATGGCGTGGATGAGGTCGAACATCTCGGCCTCGGAGGCGTATGCGCTCTCCTCGATCCCGTAAAGCCGCAGCGCCTTGGGGGTGGAGCCGCCCGATTGGTCGAGGGCGGCGATAAAACCCTGGCCTTGGGTGATCTTGTCGCGTTGCGCGGCCTTCGACATGGCGGAAATCCCTTTGAACACATCTTCTTTGCGCCCTCTTAGGCGAGGCGCGGGCGGCGCGCAATCTTGGTGGCGCTAACAGCAGGCGGGGCCTTCGGACCTCTTGGATTTCGCGCATTTGCGGGGCTATCCTGCGCGAAGGCTGACGGCGCAGGAGGGGACATGCGGGCATTGTTGCAACGGGTGAGCGAGGCCGAGGTCACGGTCGGGGACATTCGGATCGGGCGCTGTGGTGCGGGGCTTCTGGTGCTTGTTTGCGCCATGCAGGGCGATACCGAGGCCGACGTGGCGCGGCTGGCGGGCAAGGTGGCGCGGCTGCGCATCTTCCGCGACGCCGAGGGGCGGATGAACCGCTCGCTTCTGGACACGGGCGGCGGGGCGCTTGTGGTGAGCCAGTTCACCCTTGCCGCCGACACCTCGCGCGGGAATCGCCCCGGTTTCTCTGCCGCCGCCGCCCCCGAGGAGGGCCGCCGTCTTTACGAGCAGTTCGCGGGCGCGCTTGCCGGTCTTGGCGTGCCGGTCGAGACGGGGCAGTTCGGCGGGGACATGCGGGTGCGTCTCGTCAATGACGGCCCGGTGACGATCTGGATGGAAAGCTGAGACCTCAGCCGATCAGCGCCAGCGCCGGGAAGGTCTCCAGAAGCCAGAAGGAAAAGGCCGAGAATCCGCCCGTGAGCATCAGAAGACCGATGGTCCAGAGCAAAAGCCCCATCACCCGCTCGATCCGCTCCATATGCCGTTTCATCCAGCCCATGAGCCCGGTCAGGCGCGGCAGGAAGGCGGCGACCAGCAGGAAGGGCACCCCGAGGCCGATGGCATAGACCGCCAGAAGCGTCGTGCCGCGCGCGATATTGGCCTCGGAGGCGGCAAGCGACAGGATCGCGCCCAGTTGCGGGCCGATGCAGGGCGTCCAGCCAAAGGCGAAGGCCAACCCGAGAACATAGGCCCCGAAGGCCGAGCCGCCGCGATCACCGGCGTCAAGGCGCGCCTCGCGGTCAAGAAAGCCGATCCGGTAGACGCCCACGAAATGCGCACCGAACGCCATCACCAGAACGCCCGCCACGGTGTTGAACCAGTCCTGATATTGCAGGAAGGCGCGCCCGAGGGCCGAGGCGGTGAACCCCAGAAAGATGAACACGGTCGAGAGGCCCAGAACGAAGAACAGCGCGGGCACCACCGCGCGCGCGCGTTGCGCGCCGTCCTGTGACAACTCGTTGAGGCTGATACCGCTCATATAGGCGATATAGGGCGGCACGATGGGCAGGACGCAGGGGCTGAGAAACGAGATCACCCCGGCCAGAAGCGCCACGAACATGGCGGGCAAAAGCGCCGCGTCGATGATTTCGATTCCGAACATGGGCCAGACATAGACGCTGTAGCGGGCGGCGTCACGGGGCACTGTGTCACAACCCTGTGGACAGGTTGTAACAAGGCCGCTATCTGAGCATTCATGACCCCGAAAGAGATCCTTGATGCGCGCGGGCTGCTATGTCCGCTGCCGGTGCTGAAACTGCGCAAGCGGCTGAAATCGCTTGCGCCGGGCGAGGCGATTGCCATGCAGGCGGATGATCCGGCGGCGGTGATCGACGTGCCGCATTTCTGCGTCGAAAGCGGGCATGTCCTTGTCTCGGCGACAGAGGCGGACGGGGTCCAGACCTATGTGATCCGCAAGACCGGCTGAGGCGGCGTGCCCCGGCCCGCATGGGGCCGGGGCGCTGTCGGATCAGCCGAAGGACCACCAGCCGCGACGTTTGGGCTTGGTGTCGTCCTCGGGTGTCGGCGTGTCGGCCGTCTCCTCGACCACCGGTTCCGGAGCGTTTGCCGTGCCCTCTGCCGGAACCTCATCGGGAACGTCCGGGGTCTGCTCTGGGGCTACGGGTTCAGGCTGCTCGACGACCACCACGGGTTCGGGCGCGGGCGCTGCCTGCTCGGCCACCGGCTCAGGTGCGGGAGGGGTTTGCTCCGCCACTGTCTCGGCAGTCGGGACGACCTCCACGGTAGCGACGGCCGGTGCCTCGACGGTGTCCGTTGCGGCCTCCTTGGGTTTCTTGCTGCGCGACACGGTGCGGCTTCTGGGCTTGGTGGCCGGTGCTGCCTCGGTCTCTGCTTCCGCGCTCGCGGGGGGCGGCGTCTTGCGGCTGCGCGACCCGGACCGTGACCTCGATTTGGGCTTGGCGGTCTCGGGGGCGGTCTCGGCTATGGCTTCGACGTCGGCGATGGCTTGGGACGGTGCTGCGGCCTCGGGGATCTCCCCGGTCGGCGTGGCGGCCAGACGCTCATCGGCCTGAGCGTCGTCGTCTTGCGACTCCTGCGGCTCTTGGTCGCCATTCGATCTGGGCTTGCGCTTGCGGCTGCGCGAGCGGCGGCGCTTTTTCTTCGGGCGTTCGCCGTCATCAGAGGTCTCGGGCGTGGCTTCGGCCACGTCATCCTCCTCGTCCTCAACCTCGACCTCGTCGCTTGCGCTGTCGATCTCGTCCATCAGCGCAGAGCCACCGGAGACGAATTGCGTCACCGGATCGGGCACGATGCGGGTTGCGGTCTTGAACTTCTCGAGGGTGAAATCGGGGCTGACCAATGCCGGATCGCCCTCGATGCGCACCGACAGGCCATAGCGCTGTTCGATCTGGGCGATATGCTCGCGCTTCTGGTTGATGAGGAAATTGGCGATGGCCACGGGGGCGCGCACCAGAACCTCGCGCGAGCGACCGCGTGTGCCTTCTTCCTCGATCTGGCGCAGGATCGAGAGCGCCATGCTGTCATCCGAGCGGATGAGGCCGGTGCCGTGGCAATGCGGGCAAGGCTGGGTGCTGGCCTCGAGCATCCCCGGACGCAGGCGCTGGCGGCTCATTTCCATGAGGCCAAAGCCCGAGATGCGGCCCACCTGGATGCGCGCGCGGTCGGTCTTGAGCTTGTCCTTGAGGCGCTTTTCCACCGACGCGTTGTTGCGCCGCTCGTCCATGTCGATGAAGTCGATCACGATCAGCCCGGCAAGGTCGCGCAGCCGCAACTGGCGCGCCACCTCTTCGGCGGCTTCAAGGTTGGTCTTGAGGGCGGTTTCCTCGATCGAGCCTTCCTTGGTCGCACGGCCCGAGTTGACGTCGATGGCGACAAGCGCCTCGGTCACGCCGATCACGATATAGCCGCCCGAGGGCAGTTGCACCGTGGGATTGAACATGCCGGTGAGATAACTCTCGACCTGATGGCGCGCGAAAAGCGGCATCGGGTCCAAGTAGTGTTTCACGTTCTTGGCGTGGGACGGCATGATCATCTTCATGAAGTCCTTGGCGATGCGGTAGCCGCGCTCGCCCTCCACCAGAACCTCGTCGATATCGCGGTTGTAGAGATCGCGGATCGAGCGCTTGATCAGGTCGCCCTCTTCGTAGATTTTTGCCGGCGCGATGGATTTCAGCGTCAACTCCCGGATCTGTTCCCACAGCCGCTGGAGATATTCGTAATCGCGCTTGATCTCGGCCTTGGTGCGCTGTGCGCCCGCGGTGCGGATGATGAGGCCCGCGCCGCGCGGCACGTCGATCTCGGCGGCGATTTCCTTGAGCTTCTTGCGGTCGGCGGCGACGGTGATCTTGCGGCTGATGCCGCCACCGCGCGCCGTGTTGGGCATGAGCACGCAATAGCGGCCCGCGAGCGAGAGATAGGTGGTCAGGGCCGCGCCCTTGTTGCCGCGTTCCTCCTTGACGACCTGCACCAGCATGATCTGGCGGACCTTGACGACCTCCTGGATCTTGTAGCGGCGCGCGCGGGGCTTGCGGGCGGGGCGAAGATCCTCGCTGTCATCCTCTTCGGCCACGGATTCGATGCTGTCATCGAGGGCGGCGTGATCGCGGGTGTCCTCTTGCGGCACGGTCGCGGCGGGCGCGTCCCGGCTTGTCTCGGTGGCGTCGTCGAGCGGTTCCTCGACAGGGGTCTCGGCCACGCGCTCCATCGGCGAGGTGGCTTCGGGGATGATCTCCGCCACGGTTTCGGTGTCGTCCTCGACGGCGATGTCGATGGTCTCCATGCCCGAGATTTCGGGGCCCGGAACATCCGCTTTCACCACCGCATCCTGTGCCTTGGTCTTTTCGGCGCTGGACCGGGAGCGCGAGCGCGACCGCGAGACAGACTGGCGGGCTCTGGGCCGCTCGTCCTCGTCCTCCTGCGCGCGGGCAAGCGCCTCTTCCTCGGCCATCAGCGCCTCGCGGTCGGCCACGGGGATCTGGTAGTAATCCGGGTGAATTTCCGAAAAGGCGAGAAAGCCGTGACGATTGCCGCCATATTCGACAAAGGCCGCCTGGAGCGACGGCTCCACTCGGGTGACCTTGGCAAGGTAGATGTTGCCGGCTAGCTGGCGCCTGTTTTCCGATTCAAAGTCAAATTCCTCGACCTTGTTTCCGTCCACCACCACGACGCGGGTCTCTTCCGCATGGGTGGCGTCTATGAGCATTTTCTTGGGCATGTGTTCCAATTGCACCGCGGCACCGCGCGCGCCCCTCGGGGCGCGGGAAACGATACGGCAAGTGTCTGTCAGGGGCGATGATCGCGGCGCGCGCGCAAGAGGCGCTTTGCGCCCCTGCTGTCACTCTCGATCCTGTCGCGCGCGTCATCGCGGTTCTACTACTCCGGCCCCGTGGGGCCAATTCAGCACCCGGCGCGCGCCATGGCGCGGCAACGGGCAAGCGTGCGGTCCCCGAAGCGGGGGCCAATCGGTCTGCTTCGGCCCTGGGGATTGTCGTCCAGAAGGGATCAGAAACAGCGAATCTCTCGCGGCGGTTGCGCATGTCCCTGCGTCACCACCGTTCTGCCACCCTAAAGCCACGGGCAGGCAAAACACAATGGAGAAATCATCCCCGCGCTCAGCCGATGTAATCCGAGCGCGTAAGGCCGTATTTCGCCATTTTTTCGTTCAGCGTCCGGCGCGGCAGGCACAATTCGTCCATGACGGCGGCGATGCTGCCCTTGTGGCGGCGCATGGTGTTGTCGATCAGCATCCGCTCGAACGCCTCGACATATTCCTTGAGCGGCTTGCCCTCGGTGGTCATCACCGGCTGCATCTCGGCATGGTCGGACATCAGCAGCGAGGTGAGCGTGCCGGTCTCGCGCCGTGCCTGCAACACCGCACGCTCGGCGATGTTGAAGAGCTGGCGGACATTGCCGGGCCAGGGGGCCTGCAAAAGCTGGGTTGCCTCCTGCGCGCTGACCTGCGGTGCCTCGCAGCCGTAATCCTCGGCGAATTGTTCGGCGAAGCGGGTGAAAAGCGTCAGGATATCCTCACCGCGCGCGCGCAGGGGCGGCACGGTGATGCGCAGGCTGGCAAGGCGATAGAAGAGGTCCGGGCGCAGCGCATCCTCGCAGGTATGGCCCTCGTCCTGCATGTTTGAGATGGCGACGATCCGGGTCTCGGGCGGGCTGCCCTCTTCGTTGACAAAGGTCAGAAGGCGGGCCTGCACGCTCTCGGGCAGGGCCTCGATATCCTCCAGCACCAGGGTGCCGCCGCGCGCCTCCTCGACCGCCGGAAGGTGCGGGTCCTCGGGCAGGACCGGGCCGAACAGGCGGCGGGAGAGCGCGCTTTCCTCGAGCGCGGCGCAGGAAATCACCACGAACCGCTTGCCCGCGCGCGCGCCGACCGCGTGCAGCGCGTGCGCCACAAGCGTCTTGCCGGTGCCGGTCTCGCCCTCGATCAGCACATGGCCGTCAGCTTGGCCCAGATCGAGAATATCCTCGCGCAGCCGCTCCATCGCGGCGCTGGTGCCGATGAGTTTCTTCATCAAGGAGCCGCCATCCGAAAGGTCGCGCCGCAGCGCGCGCGCATCGAGCACCACGCGGCGGCGCTGTGTGGCTTTCTTGGCCAGTTGCGTCATGCGGTCGGGGTTGAACGGCTTTTCCAGAAAATCAAACGCCCCAAGGCGCATCGCCTCGACCGCCATGGGCACGTCGCCGTGCCCGGTGATCATGATGACCGGCAGGGTGGAATCGCTGCCCATCAGCTTGCGCAGGAACTGCATCCCGTCCATGCCGGGCATCCGGATGTCGGTGACGACGATCCCGGGATAATCGGGCCCGAGGCTCTTGAGCGCCTCTTCGGCGCTGGCAAAGGTCTCGGTGTCGTAGCCCGAGAGCGCCAGCCACTGGCTGATCGACTGGCGCATGTCGCGCTCATCGTCGACGATGGCGATTTTCATGGCAGACGGCATGGCGTATCACTCCGCAGCTTGGGTCTCTTCGGGCAATATGGGAAGCTGGACCTCGAATACAGCCCCCCCGCCCTCGGCGTTGCGCGCCGTGAGGCGCCCGCCAAGGTCGTTGACGATCCCCGAGGAAATGGCAAGCCCCAGCCCGACGCCGTCGCCGGGCAGTTTGGTGGTGTAGAACGGCTCGAACAGCTTTTCCAGATCGTCGATGCCGTGGCCGTTGTCGCGCACGGTCAGCACCGCCGTCTCGCCCGCCGCGATCAGAAGGTCGATGGCGGCGGCGGGGGTGTTTTCGGTGGCGTCCATGGCGTTGCGCAGGAGGTTCACGATGACCTGTTCGATGCGCAGCCGATCGCCCATCACAAAGACCGGCTCTGACGGCAGGGTGCGGGTGATCTCGACCCTGCGCGCGCGCAGCTGCGGCTCCATCAGCGCAAGCGCGGACGAGAGCGCATCGCCAAGATTTACAGGGGTGAAACGGTCACCGGACTGGCGCGCGTAGGATTTGAGCTGCCTGGTGATCGCGCCCATCCGCTCGATCAGGTCGTCGATGCGCTGGAACGAGGTCAGCGCCTCGTCGGGGCGGTTGCGGTTGAGCAGCATCCGCGCGCCCGCGAGATAGGTCTTCATCGCGGCAAGCGGCTGGTTCAATTCGTGACTGACGGCGGCCGACATCTCGCCCAGAACCGCCAGCTTGGAGCTTTGCTGAAGCGTCTGTTCGGCCTGCGCGAGGTTTTCCTGCACGCGCCTGCGTTCGGCGATTTCCCGCTGTAGCCGGACGTTCAGTGCGCGAAGCTCCGCCGACTCGCGCTGGAACAGCACCATCCGCGAGGTGGCGCGGCGGTTGAGAAAATAAAACGCCAGCGCCATGAGAATCGCAAACCCCATGATCTCGAGCGCGATATAGCCGTTCACCTTGTCGCGCACGGCGGCATAGGTGGTGAAACTGGCGATGCGCCAGCCGCGGAACGCCACCCGCCCCTCGACCCGCATCACCGCCTGACCGCGCAGAAAAGCATCCCCCGGCAGCGCGGTCCAGTCCGAGGTGGCGCGCAGCGCGCGCTCGATCGCGCTGCGCGCGGGTTCGCGCACAAGCGCCTCGGCCTCGGTCAGGCCGCGCCAGCGTGGCTCGGTCGCCAGGATGATCGTGCCTTCGGTGTCGGTCACCATGACGGCGTCGGAAATGCCGGACCAGGCGCGCTCGAACTTGCGCAGGTCCACCTCGACCACGATCACGCCAAGCACGCCCGCCGGCGTTTCGAGCCGGCGCGAATAGGTGAAATGAAACTGCCCGGCTTCCTGCCGCAGCACCGAAAAGACCGTATCGCGCGAGCGCAGCGCCTCAACGAAATAAGGGGCCTGACGGTGATTTTCGCCAAGCCGCGTGCGCTCGGTCACGGCCACCGCGCGCCCGTCGCGGTCCAAGAGCGTGAGCGAGGCCGCGCCGATCTCGTCGACGAAGGAAATCAGCCGTTGTGTCGATTGCGCGTAATCCTGCGTGTTGAGCGCGGCAATGAGCGCCGGGTCCCGCGCCAGAAGTTGCGGCACGATGGCGTTCTGCCGCAGTTCGCTCAAGAGGTTGCCGCTATAGAGCAGAAGCCGCAATTCGGCGCGGTTGCGGGTGGTTTCGGTAAAGCGTTCGGTCAGCATCCGGTGCGTTGTCACGACCACGACCACCGCCGTCACGAAGAGCAGCGCAAGCACGAGCCGCGCGCGCCAGGGAACGGTGCGCAGGCGAGAGGGCGATTGGGCGCGGGCCGGCAGGTTCTTCATGGTGCCAAGTCTAGGCCGCGCGGCCCCCACGCTCAAGCATGGGCAAGATCGCGCACGAGCGATGTGAACATCGCCGCGCCGTCGCTGCCGCCATGGGCGGGCTCGGCCATGCGCTCGGGATGGGGCATCATGCCCAGAACGCGGCGGTTCTCGGACAGCACCCCTGCGATATCACGGGCAGAGCCGTTGGGGTTCTCGGCATAGGTGAAGGCCACGCGGTCCTCGCCCTCCAGCCGGTCGAGTGTCACGTCGTCGGCGAAATAATTTCCGTCGTGATGGGCGATCGGCACGGTGATGGTCTGGCCCGGCTTGTAGCCGCGGGTAAAGGCGCTATCGGCCGTGGTCACGCGCAGACCCACGGGCTTGCAAACGTATTTCAGCCCCGCATTGCGCAGCAGCGCGCCGGGCAGAAGCCCCGTCTCGGTCAGGATCTGGAACCCGTTGCAGACACCCAGCACATAGCCCCCGCGCTCGGCGTGGCCCACCACGGCGCGGCAAATCGGCGAATTGGCGGCAATCGCCCCGCAGCGCAGGTAATCGCCATAGGAAAACCCCCCCGGCACGCCGACGATATCGACACCCTCGGGCAAGGCCGTCTCCTTGTGCCAGACCATCGTGACGCGCGCGCCCGCCCGCTCGAACGCGACCTTGAGATCACGGTCACAGTTGGAGCCGGGAAAGACGAGGATGGCGGCGTGCATGGCGGTGGCCCTCTGATGGAAACGATGCGGTTGCTCTAGCGCGCGGCGGCCCGCTTGTCCATCAGGGTGCGCGGTTCAGCGGATCATCCATTTCCCGTTCGGCCAGAAGGCGTGAAAGGCAAAGGCGAACATCACGTCATGGGGCACGTTGCGGCCCTCGGCGTCCCGCACCCGCACCGTGCCCACGTCGCGCCCGCCCGCGATCGTGCCCGCATCGAGCGCCGAGGCCTGTCCCGCGTCCCATGAAATCCTGACGCCCGCTTCACGGACGCCGCCTTCGTTTCTGATACGGGTCAACGGCCAGGCGCGGTCACCCACGCGGACAACACGCTCGAGCGGCGGAATGCCGTGGGGCGGGTCCTCGCCGTCATAAAGGAACGGGCGGCGCGAGCTGTCATAGCCCTGATAGGGATTGCGCCCGTAATCGCGCCTGAAGGCCGGTTCCGCAAGCACGAGCCCCTCCGGATTGCGCGAGCGAAACTGGTCCCAGCTTTCCATCCAGCTTGGCAGCATCCGCAGTTCCACGCCGGTCATCTGCCCGACGATGCCTTCGCCGATGGCCTGTTGCCACCAGCTTTCGGTTTCGCGGTCATACATCACCATGTCGGACATACGCAGCTTGCCCGAGACGCCGAAGCTGAGGACGCGGCCCTTTACCCGCCGGTCAAAGGTCATCGCCGAATTGCACAAGGGGCAGTAGGTGACGGCCACCGGGATGCCGCCGATCTGGTCATTCACGATCTCGTGCCACATGAGATAGCGGATCGGATAGGCGCGGGGGGTCTGGCCGTCGAGTTCCAGCGTCATCACCGGTTCGTTGCCCTTGATCCGGGTCTCGGACTTGGCGCGCAGGAATTTCGGCGCGTCGATGGCCGGGATGCCGTCCTTGGGCGGCCCGCCAGATCGGATCTCGGACCAGTCCTTGATGGTGGTGCGCGAAAAATCGGTCTGCGGCCATTCGCTGCGCCATTGCGACGGGTTGGCATGCGCGAGCGGCACGGCAAGGACGAGGGCCGCGAGAAAGGCGATGAGGCGGGACATGGGTGCTCCTGCAACGAAAGGTCGCCGCCGATGATGCAGGCCGCGCGGGATTCGGGCCAGCCCATCCCACGCGAATGTGAGCGCGTGTCAGCCGCGTTTCGCCTCCGAGAGCGCGCGATCCCACAGCCGGTCGCGCATGATCCGCCGCATGGCGCGGGTCATCTCGCCCTTGGCGTCGCGTGGGTAGATCCGCCCATGGGTGAGGATCAGCCGCTCCGGCCCCCAGTCGAGCACCTGCTCGACCATATCGCCGAGCGCCTTGCGCCCGCCCAGTTGCGCGGGCAGGCGCGGGGGCGGCTTGCCGTCGCTGTCGTCGATCCCCGCGAGCCACAGCAGCGGCCGTGCCCATGGGGGCAGCGGCGCGGTATCGACGGCGATGATCAGCCGCGACAGGATCGCCGAGCGGCTGGCCAGATGGCAGAAAACATGTTCGTAATTCGCGCCATGGCGCAGGGTCAGGGCGCGGATGTCGCGCCGCCACGGCGCATCAGAGAGCCCCTCGCCCTGCCAGAGCCGCGCCTCGGGAAAGGCGGCGCGCCAGTCGTCCAGCCACGGCAAGGCAGGGGCGCGGGGCAGCACCAGATGCGCCACCCGGCCCTGATCCGCGAGCCATGCCCGCAGATCGGGCGTGAGCGGCCCCGGCGCATGGACCCAGAGCGCGCCGCCGCCAATCCGCGCCACCACCGTGCGCAGCGGCATCGGCACCTTGAGCCGCCAGCGCACGGTCGCGCCCTCGATGGTCCATAGCCCCTCGGCAAGGGGCACCGGGGCAAGGGCGGTCACGGCCCTAGTTGGTGACGCGCACGCGCGTCATCACGTCCGGCTCACCGATGACCGCGCCATTGGGGCCGCGCCCGCGCTTGATCTTGTTCACGATCTCCATGCCGGAGGTCACACGCCCGACCACGGTATATTGCCCGTTGAGATGGGTTGCGGGCGCGAACATGATGAAGAATTGCGAATTGGCGCTGTCGGGGCTCTGGCTGCGGGCCATGCCGACCACGCCGCGCTCGAACGGCACGTCCGAGAACTCGGCCTTGAGGTCGGGGCGCTTGCTGCCGCCGGTGCCCGCGCGGCGCATGTCGCCGCCCGCGCGCCCGAATTCCACATCGCCGGTCTGCGCCATGAAGCCGTCGATCACGCGGTGGAACACCACCCCGTCATAGGCCCCCTCGGACGCGAGCGCGCTGATCTGCGCGACATGGCCGGGGGCCACCTCTTCGAGCAGGTCGATGGTGATGGTGCCATTGGCCACGCCCTTCACGTCGATTTCGAGACCCGTGGCAAGGGCGGGGCCAGAGGCCAGAAGGCCCATGGCAAGAACGAGGTTACGCATCGGCGGCCACCTTGACGCTGATCATCCGGTCGGGGTTTGCGGGCGGCTCGCCGCGGGTGATGGCGTCGACATGCTCCATCCCCGAAATCACCCGCCCGTAGACGGTATATTGCCGGTTGAGGAAATGGTTGTCCTTGAAATTGATGAAGAACTGGCTGTTGGCGGAATTCGGGTTCTGGCTGCGCGCCGCGCCGATGGTGCCGCGATCGTGGGGGATACCGCTGAACTCGGCCTTGAGATCGGGCAGGTCGCTGGAGCCGGTCCCGGCCATGCGGGGGTTGTAATCCTTTTCCATGTTGGCGTGCTGCACGTCGCCGGTCTGCGCCATGAAACCGTCGATCACGCGGTGAAAGGCCACGTTGTCATAGGCCCCGGCGCGGGCAAGCGCCTTGATGCGTTCGCAATGCCCCGGCGCGATGTCGGGCAGAAGCTCGATGGTGACGGTGCCATCCTTCAATTCGATCAGAATGGTGTTCTCGGGGTCCTTGATCTCGGCCATGTCATGCTCCTTTGTCGGCTTTGCCACAGGTCTAGGGCCTTGGGGCGCGCTTGCCAAGGGCAGGCGGTTGACGCCGCGCCATGCCCGCGCCATGACAGGCACGAAACCGCAGGAGGAGACCCCGCGATGGGCTGGAAAACGCTGGACGAGATGGAGCTAGGGGCCAAGCGCGTGCTGGTGCGCGTGGATATCAACGTGCCGGTCGAAAACGGCACCGTGACCGACGCCACCCGGATCGAGCGCATCGTGCCCACCGTCCACGACATCCTTGCGCGCGGGGCCAAGCCCATGCTCATCGCCCATTTCGACCGGCCCAAGGGCAAGGTGGTGCCGTCCATGTCGCTGCGCGTCGTGGTGCCCGCGCTCGAGGCGGCGCTGGGGCGCAAGGTGCGCCTGATCGAAACGCTGGAGGGGGCCGAGAATCTGACCGAAGAGGCGCGCGCCGCCGATGTGCTGCTCCTCGAGAACATCCGCTTTCACCCCGGCGAAGAGGCCAACGATCCCGATTTCGCCGCCCGTCTTGCCGCGCTGGGCGATATCTATTGCAACGATGCCTTTTCGGCGGCGCACCGGGCGCACGCCTCGACCACGGCGCTGGCGCATCTCTTGCCCGCTTGTGCGGGGCGGCTGATGCAGGCGGAGTTGCAGGCGCTGGAGGCCGCCCTTGGCGCGCCGAAACGCCCCGTCGTCGCGGTGGTGGGCGGGGCCAAGGTCTCAACCAAGCTCGACCTTTTGGGCAATCTGGTGGAGAAGGTGGATACGCTGGTGATCGGCGGCGGCATGGCCAATACGTTTCTGGCCGCGCTCGGCCTCGATACGGGCAAATCGCTCTGCGAACACGAGATGGCCGGAACCGCGCGTGAGATCATGGCGCGGGCGGGCGCTGCGGGGTGTGCGATTTTGCTGCCTGCTGACGTGGTTGTGGCGCGCGAGTTTGCCGCAGGGGCCGCGCATGAGGTGGTGGGGGCCCATGCCTGCCCGCCCGACGCGATGATCCTCGATGCCGGGCCGCAAGCCGTGGCGCGGATCACCGCCGCGCTCGATGGGGCAAGAACGCTGATCTGGAACGGCCCGCTCGGGGCGTTCGAGATCGCGCCCTTTGACGCCGCCACCAATGCCGCCGCCCGCCACGCGGCAACGCTCACCGGCGAGGGGCGGCTCATCTCCGTGGCCGGCGGCGGCGATACGGTGGCCGCGCTCAACCGCGCCGGGGCGGCGGAGGGGTTCACCTATATCTCGACCGCCGGGGGCGCGTTCCTCGAATGGATGGAGGGCAAGGAATTGCCCGGTGTCGCGGCGCTTCACGGCGCTTGACGCAAAGGCCGAAACCGGCGCAGCGTGGGGCATGGATACATTCACCCTGATCACGGGCGCCTCCGAAGGGCTTGGTGCGGAATTTGCCCGCCTTGCCGCCGCCGAGGGGCGCAACCTCATCCTGACCGCGCGCTCAGAGGACAAGCTCAATGCGCTGGCGCAGGAGCTGCGGGGCCGTGCGGGCGCGGTCATCGTCCTGCCCGCCGACCTCGGCGATCTGGCGCAGGTCGAACGCCTCTGGCAGGCGGCGAGCGAGGGGCGGCAAATCGACCGGCTGGTGAACAACGCAGGCCTTGGCCGTCACGGGCATTTCGGCACCGGCGAGGGATGGGCGCGCGATCTGAGCACGATCAATGTCAATGTGGCCGCGCTTACCTGCCTGATGAAGGCGGCGATCCCGCACATGCAGGCGCAGGGTGGCGGGCGCATCCTCAACGTGGCCTCGGTGGCGGGCTTCATGCCGGGGCCGACGCTCTCAGTCTATCACGCCACCAAGGCCTATGTGCTCTCGCTGTCCGAGGCGGTTGCCGAGGAATTGCGCGGCGGCCCGGTGAGCCTTACGGTGCTTTGCCCCGGACCGACGGCAACGGCGTTTTTCGACGCGGCGGACATGCACGGTATCGGCCTCTTGCGCCTCACACGGCCCGCGCGGGCGGATGCCGTGGCGCGCGCAGGCTGGGCGGCAATGGCGGAAGGCCGCCGGGTGGTCGTGCCGGGGCTGCTCAACAAGGTCTTTGCCTTCAGCCCGCGCGTGACGCCCCGCGCCCTTGCCACGGTCATCGCCAGCAAGGTGATGGGCAAGCAGGGTGCCTGACGCCGGATCAGCCGCGCAGGTCCAGAATGTCGTCAAGCCCCGCGCGCGTGGTGCGGAAGCGGTTGACGGGATGCGCGGCATCGGGCCAGCCAAAGGAGATCGCGCACAGGATGAGCCGCCGCTCCGGCAACTCGAAATGCGCGCGGATGAAGGGCGCATAGGCCGCGACCGAGGCTTGCGCGATACTGCCCACGCCAAGCGCCGTGGCCGCCAGCATGAAGGCCGTGACAAAGCCGCCCGTGTCCATCGCGCCGTAGGGCCCAAGGGCCGCCTCGGCATGGACAATGGCCACATGCGGCGCGCCGAAGAGCCGGTAGTTTTCCATGCTTTGCTCGGCGCGGGCGGTGCGATCCTCGCGGGCGATGCCCACGGCCTCGTAGAGTTGCAGGCCGCATTCGCGGCGGCGCGCGCCATGCACGCCCGGATAGCTTTCGGGCCAGGGCAGGTCGGGACGGGGCGTGCCATGGGCCACCTCGTGCAGAAGGGCGTCGCGGAAGCGGGCGGTCTCATCGCCTTGCGTCACCAGAACCTGCCAGGGCTGCGCGTTGCACCACGACGGCGCGCGCCCCGCCGCCGTCACGATGCGCGCGATGGTCGCTTGCGGCACCGGGTCGGGGCGAAAGGCGCGGCAGGAATGGCGGGCGGCAAGCAGGTGCTCCAATCCCTCGATTTCGGCTGTCATCAGAACCCTCCTTCCATCGCCACGACATAGCCGATGGCCCCCGCCACCAGCGCGCCGAGGACCACCGCCACGGCGATTTTCCAGGCCGACCACGGCCGTTCGCCCTGCACCCGGCCGGTGCGGGCATTGACCACGAAGCGATAGGTCTCGCCCCGGTATTTGTAGGCGGCAAGCCAGACGGGCAGCAGGACATGCTTGAAGGTGACGCCGCTTACCTCCGTGTCGATGGCATGGATGCGCTGCCGGTCGCCGCCGATGTCGAACCGCACGTCGCGGGCGATCACCGCGTCCATATGGGCGCGCGCCTCGCCAAAGCCCGTTTCCAGTTCGACACTGTAGCCCTCGGCGCGAAACCCCGCGAGGTATTCCGGCGCGTAAGGTTCCAGCGCCGAAAGATCCCACGGCTCCAGCGCGTCGGTAAAGCGTTTGGGCAGGGAGGTCGAGGCCAGCACCAGCACATCGTCGAAGAACCGCGAAACCCGGCCCGAGGCGGGGCTCCAGCGGACCTTGGCCACCTGCACCTGTCGGCGCTTGCCGTTCTGGGTGACGGTCTGCGTCTCATAGTAGACCGTGCCGCGCTCGCCGCGATAGCGGCTGTCGGTCTGGGCGTCGAAGGTCCAGTAAGGCACATAGATGCCCTGCATTTTCCGCCCCTTGCGCGCATACTCCTGCAATCCGCCCGGCGCGAACCAGAGCCGCCCCAGCCAATCGGTCATGGCGCGGCGGGCGGTCGCCTCATCCAGCGCGAAGGGCAGAAGGGCGCGCGGCTTTATATGGCGGTGCGCGCCGGTATCCGTGACCACGGGAGAGGCGCAGAACGGGCATTCGGTGGCGTGGGTGTCCGCGCCCAGTTCGACCTGCGCGCCGCAGCTAGTGCAGGTGGTGGTGCGGGTCTCCTCGATCTCCTGCGCGGGAAGCTGGTCGCGGAGGGCTGCGGTAAACTCAAGCTCGCGGATGCCGCCCTGCCACGGCCCGCCGGTGCCGATCTCGGCCACGTCGCCGCAATGATCGCAGATCAGCCGGTTCTGCCCCGGATCATAGCGGTAATCCGACCCGCAGCTTTGACAGGGAAAGCGGTGCTCGATGGGGGCGGGGGGCGGGGTGTCTGTCATCGGGCCGCCTTCACAGGATGTGGTGCAGGAAACGCGGGGTCATCCGCCGCAGGGCCCCATCGCCAAGTGCGGTGTGCCGCCACAGGTTGAAGATGCCGTGAATGAGCGCCGCGGCCAGAAGTGTCAACAGCAGCACCCGCGCGGGCGGGCCGGGCAGGGGGCGCGCCATGCCCTCGGCCACAAGCGCCACCGCCCCCCAGCCGATGAGCCCGTAAAGCCCGCGATGGAGCCACGGGTGGCCCATGCGAAACGCCCCCGCAAGTCTGGGCCCCGGCCCGTTCATCAGCCCGAACCCGAGCGCCAGCGCGCACATCGCCAGCCCCGAGAGCGCATAGAGCCACGCCAGCCACGCCGTCGCCCCCGCGTCGCCCAGCACGAAGAGCAAAAGCGTCGCGGTCAGCCAGTGCAGCGTGATGGTCGCGCGGCGGCGCATGGGATCACGCCCCCGGCGGTGGCGGCGGCAGGACGGTGAAAAGCTGCGCCAGTTCGGCCACGTCCTCGGCGCGCTTCCAGCCGTCCTGACCGGCGGTCCAGACATGGGTCTGGCGGGTGAGCGTGCCCTCGGTCACCATGCGCCCGAGACCCGCCTTGGAATAGGGTCCATGGGTCTGGCCGGCTTCGGCGATGTGCCAGACATGCTCGACCGGCGGGGGCGGGGGCGGGGGGGCGGCCTCGGGACGCGCGCCCCATGGCCCCTGCGCCCGGTTCTGTTCGGCCATCTGCTGCGCCATCGCCATGCCCATCCCCATGCCAAGACCCGCGCCGATGCCGCCGCCGCCCGACGGGTTCTTGGCCGCAGCCGTCATCGCCTCGGCGGTGGAATATTGCGTGAACCGGTTCAGGTCGCCCGCGATGCCCATCGAAGTGCGCTTGTCCAGCGCCTCCTCGACGGCGGGGGGCAGGGATATGTTCTCGATGTAGAATTCCGGGATCTCAAGCCCGTATTCCGCGACCACGGCGGTGATGTCGCCCGCCACAAGCTTGCCCAGATCGGCAGTGTTGGCGGCCATGTCGAGCACCGGGATCCCCGAGCCCGCGATGATGCGCGAAAACGCCTGCACGATGATGTTGCGGATCTGGAAACTGATCTCGTCCATGGTGAATTCGCCGTCGGTGCCGACGATCTCGGCCATGAACCGGGCGGGGTCCGAAACGCGCGCGGTGTAGGTGCCGAAGGCGCGGATGCGGGTGGGGCCGAATTCCGGATCGCGCAGCATAATCGGGTTTTTCGTGCCCCATTTCAGATCGGTGAAGCGCGTTGTGGAAACGAAATAGATCTCCGACTTGAAGGGCGAGCGAAACCCGTGATCCCAGTGTTGCAGGCTGGTCATGATCGGCATGTTGTTGGTTTCGAGCATGTAGAGACCGGGGGTAAAGACATCGGCCAGTTGCCCCTCGTGGACGAACACCGCCGCCTGCCCCTCGCGCACGGTGAGCTTGGCACCATACTTGATCTCGTGGCCCTCGCGCTCGAATCGCCACACCATCGTGTCGCGGGTGTCGTCGGTCCAGTGGATCACGTCGATGAACTGGCCGGAGAGGAAATCGAAGATGGGCATGGGAAACTCCTTGGTTGGGCGTCAGACCGGCCCGCCCGCGCGTTCGTCGAGCAGACGGCGCAGGATGGGGCGGGCCTCGTCGGGGGTCATGCCGGGTTTGAGGTCGGGGTGATAGAGAAGCCATAACAACTCCTCGTCGTGGCGGGTGAGCAGGGCGAATTCCTCGTCATCGTTGAAGATCGAGGGCCGCGCGCGGGGGCTGTCATTCGCCAGCCCCAGACCCTGTGCCAGTTCCTCGTGGATGCACGAGGCGCGTGAGAGCGGCGGATGTTCCGCGCGCACCCAGGCGATGGCGAGGTCATAGGAATGGGGATTGCCCTTTTGCGAAAACGCCACGACCAGACAGTGAATGGAGCGGGGCATATCCCGAAAAACGCCAAGCGTGGCGGCGTCGATCTGGGGGGCCAACGCGCGCACGCGGGCCAGCCCGTAGGCGCGGTCATCCTCGCTCATGAAGAGGACGTGAAAATTCGCGCCGCGCGCCTCTGACGTGATCGGGTGGCGCGTCACGCGCGCAATGCGGGCGGCATAGCCGGTCACGGCGGCGCGGTCGGCGGCGCGCTGATCGGGCGGCACGGAGGGGCCGAACTCGACCCCCAGCCGCACCGGCGCGGTCCATTTGCGCAAAGCCCCTGACTGGCCACCCGAGGGGCGGAACCCGGCCCCGGCACGGTATTCGTCAAAGAACACGATGGTTTCGAAATTGCGCATGAGATCGCTGTCGGTCCAGGGCGTGTCCGGCCCGCCGCCATCGCTGCGCAAAAGGCCGCGGCTGAGAAGGTCGCGCTCGATGCGCGCATAATGCGCGGCAAGCGCCTCGCTTGTCTCGGAGGGGGCGGGGGCCGCCGGGCGCGTGGCGGGGGGCGGCGCGGGGGCGGGTGCCGCTGGCGGGGCTGCCATCTCGCAGCCCGCCAGCGCCAGAACCGCCGCGCCCCAGAGCGCCAGCCCGTGCCGTGCCCGCATCCGCATTCAGCCCTTTGGCACGGCGCTGCCGGCATTTTCGCCGACACCGGTCTTGCGCGCCTTGGCCGAGGCGAGCGTGTCGCGCAACTCGGCCTCCATCTTCTTCAACTCCTCCTCGGCGCGGGCGCGCTTGGCCTTGCCTTCGTCGGCAATGGCAAGGCTTTCCTCGATGGTGCCGATCAGGTCGGCATTGGCCTTTTTCACCGCCTCGATGTCGAACACGCCGCGCTCCATCTCCTGACGGATCATCTTGTTGCTTTCGCGCAGGTTCTTGGCGTTGGCGGTCAACAGCTCGTTGGTGAGGTCATTGGCGTCGCGCACCGCCGCCGCCGCCTCTGCCGAGCGCTGGATCGTCACCGCCTGCGCCAGTTGGGTTTCCCAGAGCGGGACGGTGTTGACGAGGGTGGAATTGATTTTCGTCACCAGCGATTTGTCGTTCTCCTGCACCAGCCGGATCGAGGGCAGCGATTGCATGGTCACCTGACGGGTGAGTTTCAGATCATGCACCCGGCGCTCCAGATCGTCGCGCGCCGCCCTCAGATCGCGCAATTCCTGCGCCTTCATCACCTGATCATTCTCGGGCGCGGCCTGAACGGCGGCCTCCTTGGCGGGAATGTCCTTGTCGTCGAGATCCTTCAGCTTGGCCTCGCCCGCCGCGATGTAGAGCGCCAACTCGTCATAGAAGGCCAGCGTCTTTTCATAGAGCAGGTCCAGCGACTTTATATCCTTCAGAAGCGTGTGCTCATGGCTGAGAAGGTCATCGGTGATCTTGTCGATCTGGCCCTGCACCTGCTCGAACTTGGCGGTGAACTTGGCGAAGGGGGCGGCGCGGCCCAAGAGTTTTTCCCACCAGGACCGCTCGCGGCGCACGTCCAACTCGCTGACCGAAAAGCCGCGGATCGTGGTGACGATCCCGCGAAGGCTGTCACCCGCCGGGCCGACATCCTTGTTGCGCACGCCTTGCAGCATGGATTGCGAAATGACCTGCAATTCGGCCTGTGCCGCCGAGCCGAAAGAGACGATGGATTGCGTGTCGCCCATGTCGATCTCCGCCATGCGACGGGTGATCTCGGCGCTTTGCGGCGCATCGGCCTTTTCAAGCGGCACGATGGCATTGGCATCACTGGGCACGGGCAGGATGGCGCGGCTCACGGCCTCGACATCCTTGAGAACGGCCTTGGCCTTTTGGCGGGTGGTCTCTGACATGGCTTTATCCTCTTACGCTAAATCGCGGGCTTCAAGGTGAACGCCCTCACGCTCCAGCCGGTCGCGCAGCACCTCGATCTCGATATCGAGATCGGCGGTGCTGTCGGCCATCAGCGCGCGGGTCTTGGCGGTGAAATTCCGTTCCAGATCGTCGAGCAGGGCAAGGTATTTCTCGCGCGCTTGCGGATTCGGGGCGCGGGCGGCAAGGTCGGCATATTTCACCGTCGCGTCGCGCGCCCCCATGAGGTAGACGCCAAGGAACTTGCGCGCGGCGGTCAGGTCGCGCGGGTCCTCCTCGACCGTGCGCAACATGTCGCGCACCGTCACCTGAAACCCGTCAAGGCGGCGTTCAAGCTGCCGGTCGCCCGCACGCCGCAGCGCGCCCGACATGGATTTCAGATAGTCCTCGGCCTGATCGACCACCCGCGCCACGCGGTCGCTCTGAAAGCTGTCGATCCCCTCGGCCCCCTTGTCGCGCAGTGGATCGAGGCCGAAGGCGAAACTGTGCAGCACCGCGCCCGCGATGGCGTAGATTGCGGGTTCGACGATCCCGCCCTGCGCGGCGAAGGCCGCGACGAAAAGCCCCGCGCCGGTGAGCGCGGAGGCGAAGATCTTGCGCGGGATGGCGGGGCGCTTGGCGATGCGGCGCGCCTCATAGGCCTCTTGCGCCAGAATCCCCTCGCGCGTGAGCCAGGCCGCGAGCAGCAGCAATCCGAGCGCCGAGAGGTTGAGCGCGAGGCCCGTGGCACCGCCCCCAAAAGCACGCACCGCCAGCGGCAGCGGCGCGATGAAGAGCATGTTGACCCGGCCACCCGCCCGCGTGCGCCGCGCGCCGCGATAGCCGCCGCGCGGCGGCTCTTGGCCCTTGGGGCCGCCCGTGGGGCTACCATTCGGACCACCGGGGCTGAACTTGCCGCCGAAACGCTCGGCCATCACACGCCCCCCGTTGCCGCCACGAAGGCGATGAGCGCCACCAGGAGGAAAAACGCCAGTTTCTGTAGCCCCGTGTCGCTCATGTCCCTGCCGCCCCGGCCAAATCCTGTCTGAAACTTAGGGGAAGGGCGCGGGCGGCGCTAGGGGGAACATGACGGCTGTTGTCGCAGCGGAGCTCGGAGGGTGCTGCATATTTCGGGCGACGTGCGTCGGTCAGAGCGGCTTGCGTTGCATACGCGACTTGAGCGCGCTCAGTTGCACCTCGACCGAGTCCCGGCCACCGTTGACAAATTTGCGCGCCTCAAACGAGAAACTGTCCTCGAACTCTGCCATGGAGGTCAGGTAGGCGTCTCGCAGCGCGCGATCCTGCGTGGTGCGGAACTGCGTGGCATATCGGCGGGTCAAGGCGACGATCTCGCCCAGAATATGGCTCAGGTGCTTGCGCAGTTCGCGGTGACGGTCGGGGTCATCTTCCAGCGCGCGGATCATCAGGGCGACGGTCTTGCGGAACCCGTCGATCTGCTCTGCGAGTTGCGGATCGTTCAGCTCGCCGATGCTCTGCCCAAGCTGATCGAGATGATCCGACGCGACGCGGATCAGTTTATGCGCCTCGTGCTGTCGGATGTCGGCGGCGGTCTCCAGCCCCTTGTTGCGCAAGGGGTCGATGCCGAAGGCAAGCATGGCAAGGCCCGATGCCACACAGCCCTGCACGAGCGCGGTGATCACATGAGCCTCGTTATTGAGGAGCATCGCGGTGAAGGTCACACCCAGCAAGACCGATCCGCCCAGCAAAAAAGGCACCTTCGGACGCCTGGCAACGGTCTTTTCCGTATAGGCCTTCTTGAGGTGGAGGCCGAGCGATATCATCGCAAGCGCCCCGCCAAACCCGGCCAGAAGCGCCGCGTTGACCAGGATATCACGCATTTCCGTGCCAAAAAACGCAAAGGCAAGCGGGCAAACCGCGAGAAACATCGAGGACACGGCCGATTGTGTGCGCGGGTTCATGGGAGGACGTTGCCGGGCAGGGGCCGCTTGCAAATAACGTTGAAAAAACATTACTCAGTCTCCTTCCCGACTGTCAGAGAGCGAAGGCTACCACTGCTCCGAACGTCGTGGAGGTCATGGACCACATTCATGCCGAGGAAATCGGAGAGCGGTGCCGGCATCTTGGTTTGCATGCTCTGGAATAACAGCAGGAAGAACAGCAGCGTGAACGACAGGTTGGGTAAAAGCCGGGAGGTGAGCGTTCCATCGCCAACAAGATGATCCACGCTGTCGCGCAGGGATTGAATGGAACTGCGCACGCTGCGTGCGAGAAAAACCAGCGCCACGATAAGGGTGAAGAAACCGATCAATCCCATACGCAAATTCCTGACAAGTGTTGATCCGATCACTCATGTCAGGCGTTTATGGCAATCATGGGACGTTCCCTTGCCAATCTTTGGATTGCGGACACGGGCTTGGGGCCTGCCGCCCACCTCAACCGCGTGTGCCGGTGGCCTTTTTCTTCTCGTCCCGGACCTTTTCCGCCAGATCGCGGGCGATGGCGAAGGCGCCCTTGACGCGGTCGGCCTCGCCCTTCCAGTCGCGGCGCACGACGATCTTGTTGTCGCGGACCTTGGCCAGCCCGCGCTGATCCTGAAGGAACTCGACCAGCCCCTGCGGCGAGGCGAACTTGTCATTGTGAAACTGGATCGTGGCACCCTTGGGACCGCCGTCGAGCTTGGCAATCCCTGCGCGCTTGCACATCGCCTTGATGCGCATGACCAGCATCAGCATGTTGACCTCGCGGGGCAGGGGGCCGAAGCGGTCGATCATCTCGGCGGCAAGCCCCTCAAGCTCGACCTTGGTTTCCAGCCCGCTCAGGCGGCGATAGAGGCCAAGGCGCACGTCGAGATCGGGCACATAGGCCTCGGGGATGAGCACCGGCACGCCAAGGTTGATCTGCGGCGCCCATTGCTCGTCCATCTCGGTTACGGCGGCAATCTCGCCCGAACGGATGCGCGCGATGGTCTCCTCCAGCATGGATTGATACAACTCGAACCCCACATCGCGCATCTGGCCGGATTGCTCCTCGCCCAGAAGATTGCCCGCGCCGCGAATGTCGAGATCCTGAGACGCCAGCGTGAAGCCCGCGCCGAGCGTGTCGAGACTGCCCAGCACGCGCAGGCGCTTTTCTGCCCCCGGCGTCAGCGGCACGCGCGGCTTGGTCGTGAGATACGCATAGGCGCGCGCCTTGGAGCGGCCCACGCGGCCCCGGATCTGGTAAAGCTGCGCCAGCCCGAACATGTCGGCGCGGTGGATGATCATGGTGTTGGCGGTGGGGATGTCGAGGCCCGATTCGACGATGGTCGTGGCGAGAAGCACGTCATATTTGCCGTCGTAGAAATTGTTCATCCGCTGGTCAAGCTCGCCCGCCGCCATCTGGCCATGGGCGACCACGTAGCTCACCTCGGGCACCTGATTTTTCAGGAAATCCTCGATCTCGGGCAGGTCCTTGATACGCGGCACCACGAAAAAGGACTGCCCGCCCCGGTAATGCTCGCGCAGAAGCGCCTCGCGCACGGTGACGGTGTCGAACTCCGACACATAGGTGCGGATCGACAGGCGATCGACGGGCGGCGTGCCGATGATCGAGAGATCCCGCACGCCCGAGAGCGAGAGTTGCAGCGTGCGCGGGATGGGCGTGGCCGTCAGCGTCAGGACATGGATGTCGCTGCGCATTTCCTTCAGCCGCTCCTTGTGGGCGACGCCGAAGCGCTGTTCCTCGTCGATGATGAGCAGGCCGAGATTGTTGAAGCGCACCCCCTTGGCCAGAAGCGCATGTGTGCCCACCACGATATCGGCGCTGCCCTTTGACATCGCCTCGCGGGTGAGGTTGGCATCACGCGTCGACACGAAGCGCGACAGCGCGTGGACCGAGAGGGGAAAGCCGCGGAATCGCTCGGAAAATTCCCTGTAATGCTGGCGCGCAAGCAGCGTGGTGGGCGCGATCACCGCCACCTGGTGCCCGGCCATGGCCGCCGCAAAGGCCGCGCGCATCGCCACCTCGGTCTTGCCGAAACCGACATCGCCACAGATGAGCCGATCCATCGGGCGGCCGCGTTCCAGATCCGAGAGCACGTCCTCGATGGCGCGCAGCTGATCGTCGGTCTCGGTATAGGGGAAGCGGGCGGCGAACGCCTCCCACGCGTGATGTTCGGGGGCGATGACGGGCGCGCGGCGCAATTCGCGCTCGGCGGCGACGCGGATCAGGCGGTCGGCCATCTCGCGGATGCGCGCCTTGAGCTTCGCCTTCTTGGCCTGCCAGGCGCCGCCGCCCAAGCGGTCCAGCAGCCCCTCCTCATGGCCGTAGCGCGAGAGCAGTTCGATATTCTCGACCGGCAGGTAAAGCTTGGAGCTTTCGGCATATTCCAGCACGAGACATTCGTGCGCGGCCCCTGCCGCCGTGACCACCTCGAGCCCCAGATAGCGGCCGATGCCGTGATCGACATGCACCACCAGATCGCCCTGACCGAGCGCCTGCGCCTCGGTCAGGAAATTCTCGGCCCGCCGCTTGCGCTTGGCCCCGCGAATGAGCCGGTCGCCCAGCACGTCCTGTTCACTGATGACCGTGAGGGCGGGGGATTCGAACCCCTGTTCCAGCGGCCAGATCGCCAGATGCAGCCCGTGCTTGCCCACACCCCTTATGCTCGAGACCGAGACCGGCCCGACAAGGTCCTCATCGGACAAAAGCCCCTCGATACGTTCGCGCGCGCCCTGGGAATAGGACGCGATCAAAACCGGCCCCTTGGCCAATTTTGCCTCAACATGGTCTTTCAGAACACTGAAAAGGTTTGTGTTTTCCTGTTGGCGCTCAGGCGCGAAATTACGCCCGATACGCCCGCCGGCATCCACCACCCCCGGCCCGGTGGGGCGCGGCAGCGCCGCGAACTGCACCACCCGGCGCGCGCCGAGTGCTGTGCGCCACCCGCCCTCGTCGAGATAGAGCAGATCAGGCGCGATCGGCTGATAGACCGTGTCGCCGCGCGCTTTCTGCCCGAGCGCATGGCGGCGCGCCTCGTATTGGTCGCTGACCTGCTCCCACCGCGCGGCGCGGGCGGCCTCGGCCTGATCGTCAAGCGTGACGGCCACCTCGGGGAGGTAGTCAAACAGCGTCTCGAGCCGCTCGTGAAAGAAAGGCAGCCAGTGCTCGACGCCTGCCTGCTTGCGCCCCGCGCTCACGGCCTCGTATAGCGGGTCCTCGGCCCCGCCCGCGCCGAACGCGATGCGGTAATTCTGACGAAAGCGGCGGATCGCGGCCTCGTCGAGGATCACTTCGGAAACGGGCGCAAGCTCGACCCGGTCAAGCTTTTGCGTGGTGCGCTGCGTGGCCGCATCGAACCGGCGCACCCCGTCGAGCACATCGCCGAAAAGATCGAGCCGCAGCGGCCCTTCCTCGCCCGGCGGATAGATGTCGATGATCCCGCCGCGCAGCGCGTAATCGCCCGGCTCGGTCACCGTGGGGGCCTGCGCAAATCCCATGCGGACAAGGAAATCGCGCAAGGCTTTTTCGTCGATCCGCTCGCCCACGGTGGCGGCGAAGGCCGCGCCGCGCAGCACCTCGCGGGCAGGCAGGCGTTGCGTGGCCGCGTTGAGCGTGGTCAGCAGCACGAATTGCGGCGGCATCGCGTGGGCCAGCCCCGCCAGCGTCGCCATGCGGGTGGACGAAATCTCGGCATTGGGCGAGATGCGGTCATAGGGCAGGCAATCCCAGCCGGGAAAGCGGATCACCGGCATGTCGGGCGCGAAAAAGCGCAGCGCCTCGGCCATCGCGGCCATGCGCTTGTCGTCGCGCGCGATATGAATGACCGGGCCGTCGGCCTTTTGGGTTTCGGCCAGCACGAGCCGCGCGTCAAAGCCTTCGGGCGCGCCGCCCATGACGATATGGCGCTTGTCTGTCATGCCCTGTCCCCGCTCAGCCCAGAACGCCGATGTTCATGTTCTGATACATGCCCCACATGGCGGTGACGAAAATCGAGATCATGCCGATGATCTGCACCACAAGCCGGTGTTGCCCGAGCCGCGTGATGAGCGCTTCGCCCGCAAGCCCCTGATCGCGGATCGCGCGCGCCGTCCGCACCGAGACGAGCCCGACCAGCGTCAGCGGAAAGCCCAGCATGACCAGCGCCTGCGAGAATTCGTTGTCATAGACAAAGCCCAGAAGCGCCAGACATGTCAGCACGAAGGCCACGAACCCGGCAAGGATCAGCCCCGATTCATGGGCCACGAACAAAAGCCGGTTGGTGTTGATCCGCACCATGTCCTCGAAATCGGCCATTGCCTCGCTGCCCGCGCTGCGGCGGGCGCGCATGGCCATGTCCCAGGGCACGCCGAGCACCCAGTGGCTTGCGCTTGACCAGGTCACCGCAAGCGCGATCCAGAACCACAGGTTGCTGAACGAACGCAGGTCGATGAGTTCGAAAACATTGTCGAGAAAGGTCAAGGCCGCGCCTCAATGGAGTGTATCGCCCGCCGTCATAGCGCCGCCGCGCGGCAATTCCTACCCTTGAGATGGCCGAATTTCCATGCGAGGGAAGATGTTGATCACCAACAGCCCGCGACGAGCCAGCCCATGACCCCATTTCAGGCCGCCTTTCCCGCCACCCGCACCCGCCGCACCCGCATGAGCGGGGCCTTGCGCGCGATGGTGGCGGAAAATGCGCTCTCGCCCGCCGATTTCATTTGGCCTCTCTTCGTGCGCGACGGCGACGGGGTAGAGGAGCCGGTGCCGTCCATGCCGGGCGTCTATCGCCGCTCCATCGACAAGGTGGTGGAGGCCGCGCGCGAAGCCGCGGATCTGGGCATTCCCGCGGTCTGTCTTTTTCCCTTCACCTCGGTCGCCAACCGCACCGCCGATTGCGCCGAGGCGTGGAACCCCGAGAACCTGAGCAATCGCGCCACCCGCGCCATCAAGGCGGCTGTGCCGGGGCTGGCGGTGATGACCGATGTGGCGCTCGATCCCTATTCGGATACCGGCCATGACGGCTATGTGGTGGCGGGCGAGATCGTCAACGATGCCACCGTCGAGGCGCTGGTGAAACAGGCGCTCAGCCAGGCCGAGGCGGGCGTGGATATCATCGGCCCGTCGGACATGATGGACGGCCGCGTGGGGGCCATTCGCGCCGCACTTGAGGGGGCGGGCCATCACAATGTGGCGATCATGGCCTATTCGGCCAAATACGCCTCGGCCTTTTACGGACCGTTCCGAGAGGCCGTGGGGGCGGGCGACGCGCTCAAGGGCGACAAGAAGACCTATCAGATGGACGCCGCCAACTCGGACGAGGCGCTGCGCCTCATCGCGCGCGACCTGAGCGAGGGGGCCGATATGGTGATGGTCAAGCCGGGGATGCCCTATCTCGATATCTGTCGGCGGGCAAAGGAGAAATTCGGCGCGCCGACCTTCGCCTACCAGGTCTCGGGCGAATATGCGATGATCATGGCGGCCGCGCAGAACGGCTGGATCGACGGCGAGCGCGCGATGATGGAAAGCCTCATGTGCTTCAAGCGGGCGGGCTGCGACGGGGTGCTGAGCTATTTCGCGCCCGCCGCCGCGCGCCTCCTGCGCGGCTGACCGGACACGCGGGAACCCGCGCAGGCCCGCAATCCCTAGTGACAGCGCGCGCCGCCCTCCCTATACTGAGTATAGAACCGGCAGGAACAGGCCGGCATATTCTGAGGCAAGGAACGGGCACGGATATGAGCACTCTCACACGACGCGGATTTACCCTTGGCGCGCTGGCGAGCGCGCCGGTTCTGGCGGCCTGCAACAACGGTGTCGGCAGTCCGGGGGCCGCGCGCATCGACGCGCGCGTGAACGCCACGCTGGACCACATGTTTTCAACCTATCCCGGCACGCGCGCGCTGGCCGACAAATCCACCGGGATGCTGGTCATGCCGGTGGTGACGCAGGCCGGGTTCGTGGTCGGCGGCGGGTTCGGGCGCGGGGCGCTGCGGATCAACAACGTGACGGTGGATTACTACTCGGCCACCAAGGGCAGTGTCGGCCTTCAGATTGGCGCACAGCAATTCGCCCACGTTCTGTTCTTCATGACCGAAGAGGCGCTTCAGGGGTTCCGCCGGTCCTCGGGATGGGCGGCGGGGGCCGATATCCAATACGCCTTCAACGATCGGGGCGAGAACCTGCGTGCCGAGACGACGACATCGACCGCGCCGGTCGTGGCGGTGATCTTCGGGCAGGCGGGGCTGATGGCGGGCGTCTCGCTCGAGGGTATGAAATACACCCGCATCATCCCGTGAACGACCGGCTGACACAGGCGCTGAGCGCCATCGACGCCGCCAATGCGCAGGACCCGGACCGCGCCGAGGGCGCGCCCGCAGCCCTGCTTTATGGTCAACGCATGAGCGAGGAACTGGCGCGGCTCTGTCCTGATGCGTCAGAGCCGTTGCAGATCGCCGCGCGCGGGCAGCATATCGAACGCTGGACCTCGCCGCGCGCGGGCTATCCTGAGGGGCGCGCGGGCTATCTGGCATGGCGCACCGATCTCGCCCGGCATCACGCCGCGCGTGTGGCGCAGATCATGGCGGATGCGGGCTATGGACGCGCGGACTGCGCGCGCGCCGCGGCCATGCTGCGCAAGGTGAGAACGGCGGTGCGAAAGTCGGCCACGGTAGCGGCGGGATGAGCCTGCTGCGGGCGGCGTAAAAGTCGGCCACCTTTACCCTTTCTGGTGACA
>NZ_JBEPPW010000011.1:0-128568 GCF_040547525.1 Roseovarius sp. MBR-6
GGCAGCAGGTCGCCCTTGCAGGCGATGAAGGACTGGCACAAACTCAAGCCGCAGTTGTTCAGGAAGAAGCCATACTACCTTCCGGGATGTGACACCTAAGCCTCCATGGTTATGCCCAAGTGTCCGGTCGAAAAAGGGGCCAGTTCACTTGCTGCGGATTCCCTGCGTTTTCTGGCACCGAGCGTCTTGGGTTCTCGGATAGCCACAATCTTCATTGAGCGATCTCTTTTCTGCAAATTGATCCCCATTCGAAAAGGAAAAGTCTCCGACGCCATGGCCTCAGGTCCGGTTGAAAACCAAATTAGCAATGTTTCTCCATGATTGCACTTCGCGTCTGGTAACGCCATGGTGCTACAAACGAAAAAGTTGCGTGTGTCCGTGTCCCAGCCTGTCAACCAGAACCCAGAACAGATCGCCCGCGATCAGATCGACAGACGCCTCGAAGCCGCTGGCTGGCAGGTGCAGGATAAGGCATCTCTGAATCCCAACGCGGCCCTCGGTGTTGCGGTCCGGGAATATCCGACGGACACTGGACCTGCTGACTACGTTCTCTTTGTCGATGCGCGCGCCGTTGGTGTTGTCGAGGCCAAACCAGACAGCTGGGGCGAGCGGCTGACAATCGTTGAGGAGCAATCATCTGGATATGCCGCAGCCAGGCTGAAATGGGTCAATAACAACGAACCCCTGCCCTTCATCTATGAAAGCACATCCGTCGTCACCCGGTTTACTGACGGGCGCGATCCCGCACCGCGTTCGCGCGAGGTGTTCACGTTTCACCGACCCGAAACCCTCAAGGCGTGGGTGAACGCGCCGCTGTCCCTGCGGGCTGGCCTGCAAAACCTGCCCGACCTCAACGCAGACGGCCTGCGCGACTGCCAGATCAAGGCAATCACCAAGCTGGAGTCCTCGCTCCAGATGGGCAAACCCCGCGCGCTTGTCCAGATGGCGACCGGCTCGGGCAAGACATTCACCGCGATCACGCAGATTTACCGCCTGTTGAAACACGCAGGCGCGTGGCGGATCCTGTTTCTGGTCGACACCAAGAACCTTGGCGAGCAGGCCGAGGGCGAGTTCATGGCCTACCTGCCCAACGACGACAACCGCAAGTTCACCGAGCTATACAATGTCCAGCGCCTGACCTCACCTTCCATGGCCGGTGATACGCAGGTCGTCATCTCCACGATCCAGCGCATGTATGCTACGCTCAAGGGCGAACCGTTGGATGAGGCCGCCGAAGAGGATCATCCCGAAGAGCAAAAGTGGCAGCGTAAGCAGCCCCTGCCCGTCGTCTACAACCCCAAACTCCCGCCCGAGACCTTCGATGTTGTCGTGATCGACGAATGTCACCGGTCGATCTACAACCTTTGGCGCCAGGTGATCGAGTATTTCGACGCCTTCCTCATCGGCCTGACCGCCACGCCGGACGCGCGCACGTATGGGTTCTTCCAACAGAACGTGGTCAGCGAATACACCCATGAGAATGCCGTCGCCGACAAGGTGAACGTTGGCAACGAGGTCTTCCTGATCGAGACCGAGATGTCCAAGGGTGGCGGCAGTGTAAAGGCCCAGCAAGTGGTCGAAAAGCGCGAACGCCAGACTCGCGCGCGCCGCTGGGAAACGCAGGATGACGAGCTGAAATATGCAGCAACCCAGCTGGATCGGTCTGTCGTCGCGCCTGACCAGATCCGCACCGTGATCGCGACCTACCGTGATGCCTGGCCCAAGATCTTTCCGGGGCGCAAGGAGGTTCCGAAAACGCTGATCTTCGCCAAGACCGACAGCCATGCCGACGACATCATCCAGATGGTCCGCACGGAATTCGGGCAAGGCAACGAATTCTGCCGCAAGATCACCAATGGGGCCAAGAACCCGAAATCGACCCTTGCCGCCTTTCGGAACGAATTCTACGGGACCGCGTTCGCGCCGACCGCCCCTGTCCCGCTCATGAGCGCGATGGTTGCCGCGGCAGCGACACAGGCTGCGGTGCCCCTGGCGGAGATCATGCGCGGTGCGCCGTCTGCGCCAGCATCTGCAGTCACCCCATCAGGAAAGGACGAGACGGTGGAATTCACCACAGATACGCACGCACGCCGCACCGATGGTTCGACGTCCGGCAACCCCTGCGCCGCGCATCATCACTGTGCGGCAGACGCGCCCGCGATGCCGCTCCAGCCGGCCCCGGTTGCGGCGACGCGATCCGATGCCACGACCGACATGCAGAAAGCCTCGACCTCGGTCCCGGCATCCGATCCGTACGGCGCGCAGGTCTACGAGGCAGCCGGATGGACCGGTCTCGACGCAGACACGGCGCGCCGCGTCGAAATGCGCCCGCCGCGCCTCGAGAACATCGACTTGCGGGTTCTGAGCGAGAAGAGCCGGAAGGCCCTCGAGAAGCCGCGCGGGATCGCGCTCGAGGAAGCCATCGACCTCTTCTGCGAACTCAAATGCGTGGGCTATGGCTCTGATTTCACCAGGGAACAGGTGGCGGACCCGGCAGCCGGAAAGAAATGGGAACGTGACAATGGCAGCAAGCCGAAGTTCGCGCGCTCATTCTGGCCCGAGTTCCTCGGGACGGGCGCGGTGGAGCAGATCGCAAAGAATGATCTTCGCGACGCGTTGGCCCTCCTTCCGCGCATCCCCGCCAAGCACGGCAAGGGCCAGGCGAAATATCTGGCCGATCACGGCTACCAGGAGCTCGTCGAACGCATCGACTCGGAAGAGGAATCCGATACCGTTGCCAATCTCGAGGCGCTCGCGGCGCGCACGACTGTGACCGAGGCGGATCGCGAAGATGCGCGGCGCAAGGCGCTGCAGAAGCGGCTGCGCTCCGAAACGCAGATCAAGCATCGCCGGTTCCTGCTCTCCGTGGGCACGATGTGCATGGAGCTGCAACTCGCGGACAAGAACCCGTTCGAGATCCTCTCGGTTTCGAACGATGACAAGAAGCGCATGGCGGCCTCCGAGGAAAAACGCGCACGGACCGTCTGGGACGATCGGATCTATACCCTGTTCTCCTCGCCGGTGTTCCAGGGCGAGATCGACGAACCCGGCGAGCCGCTGTTCTGGCTGCCGCTTTTCGGGCGGCTCATGGGGTTGCGCGAAGAGGAGGGGGCGCAACTTTCGCCGGGCGATTTCGGAAGTGATCGCGGGATCCAATTCCTTGACATCAAGTGCACCGATGCCAACCACATCAAGACCGAGGAATCCCAGCGCCGTATTCCGATCCACCCGCAGCTGCTCGAGCTTGTCGAGATGCGCCGTCGGCAGGGCCAGAGCCGTCTCTTCCCGCACATGACGCGCGGCAGGACCAAGGGCAAGTTCTCCGAGAATTTCTCAAAGACGCGAAACTTCCCGATGACATTCCCGACCACGACATCCGCAAGACGAACCTTGAGATGATCCGCGCCGATCTTACTGGCGACGTCCGCGCGCGGATCGTGGCACGGGATTTCCGGGAATTGACGGGACGCGAAGATCTTTCCGCCATGGAAGTCATGACGCTGATGAATCTCATGATCGAGGGCAAGGCCGCCGCCTGGAATCGTTGTGACGAAGCGCTTGCACCCATGGCCAGGCTTTTCCCGAGCCCTGCGACACTCACGGGAAAACGGTTATCGACCTATAAAAACCGCCTTTCCATTCAAGATGTTGGCGGGACTCTTCAACCAGAAAAGAGATTTGGTGCGGGTGGAGGGACTTGAACCCCCACGCCTTGCGGCGCCAGAACCTAAATCTGGTGCGTCTACCAGTTTCGCCACACCCGCAATGCCCACGCACTTGGCGCGGGCAATCCGGTCTCTAGCAAAGCGTCACGCCAGTGGCGAGGAAAAACTGTCGGCGCGATGCCGGGCAGGGTCGAAAAAAAGGCACGACATTAACCGGATATTGCCATATTCTGGGTCAAAACTGAGGCAGTAACAGAGCGAGATACGCCATGAAACCGGATACGGTCGGGCGTCCGGGCGGCACAGTTGCCGTTCTTGACCCTTTGCAGGAGGCCGGTCTGTGGACCGGCGGCATTCTTCTCACCCTTCAGGGCGAGCGTCGGATCGAAGATATTCGCTGCGGTGACCGGATCGTGACGCGCGACGCGGGTATGTCCGTGCTGCGCGGGATCACGCGGCGGCGGGCGCGCGCGGCAATGGTGCGTATCCGCGCCGGGTCGCTCGGCCACACGCGGCCCGAGCGCGACGTGATCCTGCCCGCGGGCCAGCCGATCCTGGTGCGCGACTGGCGGGCGCAGGCGCTTTTCGGGACCGATCAGGCCATGGTCCCCGCCGCGCGTCTTGTGGATGGCGCGTTTGTCACCCATGTCGGCGCGGCGGAGGTCGATCTCTGGCAGCTTGATTTCGACAGCCCGCACATCCTTTACCTCGACGGGCTGGAAGTGGCGAGCGCCGCGCGCTGACGGCGCTCAGCCGATAGCGGCATGACCACGAGGGGGCCGCCCGGACCGCAAGGATGGGCCTGGGCTGGGCTCCGCTGTCGGGCCGGTGACGGCAAGGCCCCTACCCCTCCAGCCGCGTGAGGTCAGCGGCCTGCAGGCAGATGCTGCGGATACGGCTCAGGAGGTTAAGGCGGTTGCGGCGGATCACCGGACTGTCGACATTGACCTGCACCGCGTCGAAAAACGCGTCGATGGGCGCGCGCAGGGCGGCCATGGCGGCCATGGCGCGCGCGAAATCCTCTGCCGTCAGCGCCTGCACGATCTGCGGTTCGGCGGTGTCGAGGGCGGCGAAGAGCGCCTTTTCCTCATCCGTTTCCGCGAATTTCACATCCGCGCCGTAGGAATATTCGACCCCGTCCTTGTCCTCGGCTTGGCTAAGGATGTTGTTGGCGCGCTTGAAGCCCTGCAACAGGTTGCCGCCATCATCCGTGTTCAGGAACGCCCCGAGCGCGCGGGCGCGGTGGACGAGAAGGGTGAGGTCATCGTTGCCGGGCATGGCAAGACAGGCGTCGATCACGTCATGGCGCAGGCCCTCGTCGCGCAGGTGGACCTTGAGGCGGTCGTGGAGGAAGGCGAGGAGATCAATTGACTTAATATGCATGAATGTCGCGATTGTTTCTCGGGTTTCTCCTAGCTTCCCAAGAAGCTCAACTCCTTTCTCAGCTCGTTCAACTTTCGAAACCGCATTTTTCATCTCTTCGTAATCAAGGCTCGATGTTGGCAGCTTCAAGATATCTTGCTCTAAATCTTCAAGTTGGCCCATCATCCCTGACATCAAGTCATTGATATCCGTTATCGCGCCGGTTTGTGCAAATATTCCCTGAACGAAAGGTCGTGCGAGCGCCAACCGCACCCCATTCCCCAAAACCAACCGGATCACCCCCAACGCCGCCCGCCGCAGCGCGTAAGGGTCCTTGCTCCCGGTGGGTTTCTCGTCAATCACCCAGAACCCGCATAATGTGTCGATCTTGTCGGCCAGCGCCACGGCGACCGACACGGGGGCGGAGGGCACGGCGTCGCCCGGCCCGAGCGGCTTGTAATGCTCTTCGCAGGCCTCGGGCACGCCGTCGTCATGGCCCGCCGCCTGCGCGTAATAGCGCCCCATCAGCCCTTGCAATTCGGGGAATTCACCGACCATCTCGGATTGCAGATCGGCCTTGCACACCCGCGCGGCCTCGGCGGCCAGATCAGGCTTGGCACCGACCAGCGGCGCGATTTCCCGCGCGAGTGCGGCGATGCGCGTCACGCGGTCGGCCTGTGATCCCAGTTTATTGTGGAAGGTCACATCGCGCAGCCCCTCGGCCATGCCTTCAAGGCCCCGCTCCCGCACCGTGCGCAGGTCATTTTCCCAGAAGAATTTCGCATCACTGAGCCGCGCCGCCAGTACCTTCTGATTGCCCGCGAGGATGGTCGCGCCATGATCCGCCGTCTCGACATTGGCGACGGTGACAAAGCGTTCGATCCGGCCGGTCCCGGGGTTCCTCACCGAAAAGAACTTCTGATGCTCGCGCATACTGGTCTGCAACACCTCGGGCGGCAGATCGAGAAAATCGTCCCCGATCCGCCCCATCAGCACCACGGGCCATTCCACCAGACCCGCCACCTCCGCCAGAAGCGCGCGGTCCTCGACCACCTCAAGCCCGGCGGCAAAGGCCTGATTGGTGGCCTCCTGCCAGATCGCCTCGGCCCGCTCAGCGGCATCAAGCACCACATGCGCGCGCTTGAGCTTTGCGGTGTAATCCTCGAAGGACGTTACAGAAAACGCGTCAGGTGCCATGAAGCGATGCCCGCGTGTGGTATTGCCCGCGCGGATGCCGTCCACCTCCATCTCCACCAGCTGTGCCGCGCCATCCTCGCCGGTCAGGATGCACAGGACCCCGTGCAGCGGGCGCACCCAGCGAAGCGAACCGCTGCCCCAGCGCATCGACTTGGGCCACGGGAAATTGCGGATCAGCTTTTCCAGCTCTTCGGCCACGATCTCGGCGGCGGGGCGTCCGGGCCTGGTGAGGGTGGCGACATAGAACTGGCCCTTTTTCTCGTCGCGGATTTCGAGATCGTCGCGGGTGACACCGGCCCCGCGCAGAAACCCCTCGATTGCCGTCTCGGGCGCACCCAAGCGCGGGCCCTTGCGCTCCTCTCGGATCGTCGGGCTGGTCGCAAGCAACCCCTGCACCGTCAGCGTGAGCCGTCGGGGCGTGGCAAAGGCCGCGGCACCGGCATAGGTCAGCCCGGCCTCGACCAGCGCCTCGGTCAGGCGCGCGCGCAGGTCCTCGGCGGCGCGGGCCTGCATCCGGGCGGGGATTTCCTCGGAGAAGAGTTCGATCAGAAGATCGGGCATGGCTCAGTTTCCTTGCGGGGGCTTGGGGCAATCCGCGGGCGCGGGCTGGCCGTCAAAGACGATCTCGCCGCAGCGGTTGATCTGGTGCCAGGCATGGCCGCGCCCGTCCTCTGCGATGGCGATGATGCGGTCGATGCCGTATTGGATGTTTTCCTCGCCCATGTAGGCGCGCGCGCGTCCCTCGCCGAGGGCGGCCCCGAGCGCCTTGGCGTCGAAACAGTCAAACCAGCCGGGCGCGTTGAGCGGTTCCGCCCCCGGATAGGGGACAAGGCCCACGTCCTGCGGCAGGTGCGCGGTAAAGCAGGCGCGGAACCGGATGGGGGAGCTATCTGCGTCGATGGCGCGGAAATCGGACACGGGAAGGTCGATGACATCGCCGCTCGCCAGCGTGATCTTCATCTCCACCACGCCGCCATCCCGGGTCAGCAGCACCTCGTCGTAGAAGTGATAGACCTGGAGATAATAAAGCGCCCCCCCGGCAAGCGCCGCCGCGAGGAGAATGGCAATGCTCAGGATCTTGCCCATCAGATCAATCGTCCCCCTCTGGTGACGCAATACGGACAGTCGCAAAACGTGCCCGCCTCCTTGCGGTGCAAAAGCCCATGCACGACGCCGCCCTCGGCGTCAAACGTATCGTCGATCACGTTGAAAAACTGGTCGTCCCCACGCTCGAATTTCTGCCAAAGCGCGTATGATACAAGATCGGCAAACTGGATCGCGCGTGTCGCGGCGGAATCGACGAACATTGGCACATCGGCGAGACTGTGCAGAATGCCGTAGCGATGCCCAGATTTGCCAAATTCCGTCGCCAAGGCCTGCAATCGGGTTTCGCGGGTCGATTTGTCGAGGATGATAAGCCCGCGTTGCTTGTTTCCCTTGTGAAACTCGCGTTTAAGAAAGGCGTCGAAACGGCTGCAAATCTGTTCGAACGCGAACTCGATTGGATCTTCGGGCGAAATTGCCTGCTTATCGACAACCACACCGAAAAGCGCCCAGGTTCCCATGAGTTTTCTGCACTCTGCAAGTGCATGTCGGATATGGGTGTGACGCTGCTCACGCGGCCTCACCGACCGCCAGAACCCTTTCCCGGCGAGCATGTGGCTTCCGTGGAATTCGAGACGCTCGTGATCGTGCGGACAAATCTCCTTGGCAAGTCGGTCGAGACCTGCGCTCAGGTAATGAACCTGACGCTCGAATAGGCATATACCAGAAAGGACGAAATGCCTTTCCTGAGCCGAATTAACTGAGCCTGCGTCATCAAGGTAAAGAAGATACATGAAAAAAGGCAGCCGAGTGAGAACCTTGTCCCAACGGATCGCTCTATGCAATCCTCCCGACCGCTACCCTCCTATGTGATGATTTGTTGCTGTTTGTCAACACTGATCACGCCGCATACCCCCCCGCTTCGGTCATCACGAACGCATCGGCGCATTGTTTGGCCAGTGCGCGCACGCGGCCGATATAGGCCTGCCGCTCGGTCACGGAGATGACGCCGCGCGCGTCGAGCAGGTTGAAGATGTGGCTGGCCTTGATGCACTGGTCATAGGCGGGATGCGCCATGACGATGCGCTTGCCCGTCTTGGGGTCCTGCGCAGGGGCGGCGAGGATGGCCGCGCATTCGGCCTCGGCCTCGGTGAAATGCCGCAGCAGAACCTCGGTATCGGCCACATCGAAGTTGAAGCGTGAATATTCCTCCTCGGTCTGGCGGAACACGTCGCCATAGCGGAGCGGTATCGGCGCGTCGGGGTCGTTGAACGGCATGTCCATCACATGATCGACGCCCAGCACATACATCGCCAGCCGTTCCAGCCCATAGGTCAGCTCGCCCGGCACGGGGTGGCAATCATGCCCGCCAACCTGCTGGAAATAGGTGAACTGGCTCACCTCCATGCCGTCGCACCAGACCTCCCAGCCCAGCCCCCAGGCGCCCAGCGTCGGGCTTTCCCAGTCATCCTCGACAAAGCGCACGTCGTGCAGCGCAAGGTCGATGCCGATGGCCTTGAGCGAGCCGAGATAAAGCTCTTGCAGATCGGGCGGCGAGGGTTTGATCAGCACCTGATACTGGTAATAATGCTGGAGCCGGTTGGGATTCTCGCCATAGCGTCCGTCGGTCGGCCGCCGCGAGGGCTGCACATAGGCCGCCGCCCAGTGCCGCGACCCCAAGGACCGCAGCGTGGTGGCTGGATGGAACGTGCCCGCGCCCACCTCCATGTCATAGGGCTGCAACATCGCACAGCCCTGCCCCGCCCAATAGGTCTGAAGCCGCAGGATGATCTCCTGAAAGCTGCGCGGCTTGGCCGTGTTGTCCGTCATGCGCGGGCCCCCCGAAATTGACGCCCTTACCTAGGCCGGGTGCCGGGCATGGTCAACGCGGCTTGTGGCGCGCGGGCGCGCATATTTGGGATGCATCGGGCGGGGATTTTGCTAGAACCGGCAAGACCCGGCCATTCCGGCCGTCCGAAGACCACTTGGGAATGATGATCATGCGTTTTGTTGCGGCTTTTGTTCTGTTGTTGCTTACCCCCATTGCGGCGCTTGCCCAGACCGGCCCGGAGGCCGAACCGTTGGTCTTTGTCCAGATCGAGGCGCAGCCCAGCCTTGCCGAGGCACAGGCGCGGGCGCGCGATTACGCGCGCAGCCTGCCGGATGTGAACGGGTTTTCGCTTGGGCGGGGCTGGTATGCCATCGCCCTCGGACCATACCGCGAGGAAGAGGCCGCGCGCGTGCTTCAGGTCTATCGCAGCGAGGGTGTGATCGCGCGCGACAGCTACATCGCGCAGCCCTCCGATTTCGGTCAGCAGTTCTGGCCGGTGGGGGCCAATCTGCTCGAGCGCGTCACGCCTGCGCCCGCCCCGATGCCCGAACCCGACACCGCCCCCGACGTGGCCGCGCCTGCCCCGGCCCCCATCCCTGCCCCCGCCCCCGAACCCGAACCCGAACCCGAACCCGACGAGACCCTGCGCGAGGCCCGCGCCAGCGAGGCGCAACTGAGCCGCGAGGAGCGTGCCGCACTTCAGGTCGCGCTGGAATGGGCCGGGGTCTATCAGGGGGCCATCGACGCGGCCTTCGGGCCGGGCACCCGCAATGCGATGGCGGTCTGGCAGCGCCAGAACGGGGTGGAGGCAACGGGCGTTCTGACCACGCGCCAGCGCGCGATGCTCCTGCGCCAGTATAACGCCGTTCTGGAGGGGCTCGGCCTCGAGACGGTGCGCGACGCGCAGGCGGGTATCGAGATGCGCCTGCCGCTTGGCGTTGTCGCCTTCGACCGGCACGAGGCACCCTTTGCCCATTACCCTGCCTCGGGCGATCTGCCCGCGCAGGTGCTGCTGATCAGCCAGCCGGGCGACCGCGCGACCATGAGCGCGCTTTACGACATCCTGCAAACCCTTGCCATCGTCCCGGAGACGGGCGCGCGTCAGCTTGACCGCGACGGGTTCACCCTCACCGGCGAGGGCAGCCGGATCGTCTCGCAGACCCGGGTCTGGCTCGAGAATGGCGAGATCAAGGGCTTTACCCTGGTCTGGCCCGCGGGTGACGAGGAACGGCGCACGCGGCTGCTGGCGGAAATGGAGCAGAGCTTTGCCCGCCTGCCCGGCACGCTTGCCCCTCTGGCCGCCCCGGTGAGCGCGCAGCGCATGGATCTCGTGGCGGGGCTTGAGGTGCGCCGCCCCAAACTCTCGCGCTCGGGCTTTTACGTGGATGCGCGCGGGGCGGTCCTGACGGCGGCGGAGGCCGTCGCGGGCTGCGGACGGATCACGCTTGACGAGATCCATGACGCGACGGTCGCCCATCTCGACGCGGATCTCGGCATCGCCATCCTGCGCCCGCGCGAGACGCTCGCGCCCATGGCGTTCGCCCGCTTTCAGGAGGCCGCACCGCGGCTTTTGTCGCCGATCGCTGTCGCGGGTTATTCCTATGAGGGGATTCTCGGCGCGCCAAGCGTGACCTTCGGGCAGATATCAGAGCTTGGCGGGCTGGCGGGCGAGAGCCATCTCAAGCGCCTGGCACTTGCCGCCATGCCCGGCGATCTCGGCGGGCCGGTGGTCGATGCGGGCGGCGCGGTGCTGGGAATGCTTGTGCCCGGCGCGCCGGAAGGCCGCAGCCTGCCCGAGGGCGTGAGCTTTGCCGCCGGCAACGGCGCGCTGCAAGAGGTGCTGGCGCGGGGCGGCGTCACCGCGCAGACCACCCGCGAGACCGGCGTTCTCTCGGCCGAAGCGCTCAGCGACCGCGCCTCGGCGATCACCGTGCTTGTGAGTTGTTGGGAATAATTCTCTCTAAACGCCGTTTTCCTGACATGAACGCGACGCGCACCGGCCTGCCAAGGGTGGCGTAATCGGGTTCAGGTCACAGCCTGGCGCATGGGGCGTCACGCGTGGCAGCAGTCAGGAAAACGGAGAGAGATCCATGACCAAATCCCGGAACATCGCCGCACTCGCCCTTGTCTCCCTCGCCGTCGCACCCGTGGCGCAGGCCCAGCAACAGCCGAATTACGGCGGCTACACCACCGCCATCAAGGGCGGCACCAGCAAGGTGATGCCGCCCGCAACGCACGCGGGCCAGTGGTGGACGCATCCCTCGGGTTGCGAGTATTCGCGCACGGGCCGCCCCGGCGAGGTGGTGTGGTATCTCATCATCAACACCGCGCGCCCCGAGTGCCCCACCTATATCGCCATCCGTGGCGGGCGCGACGTTTATTGACGGCTCAGGGACGCCAGAACCGCGGCAGAAGCAGAACGATGACGGCAAGGATCTCCAGCCGTCCCATCAGCATCGCCGCGATCATCAGGGCCTTCGCCGTCTCGGGGAAGGCCTGCACCGAACCGGTCGGCCCCACGCTGGGGCCGAAGGCCGGGCCGATGTTGAAAATCGCTGTCCACGCCCCGGTGATCGATTCCATCAGCGTCAGCCCGGTCAGTTCCAGCGCGACCGAGAAAAACCCGAGCGACAGGATATACATGGTGAAAAGCAGCATCACCGATTGCAGCACCTCATCCTCGACCCGCCGCCCCTCATGGCGCAGCACCAGCACCGAGGAGGGATGGAAGATGCGCCGCGCCTGCTGGCCGAGCGCGCGCAGCATGATCTGATAGCGGAAAATCTTGATCGAACAACCGGTGGAACTGGTACAGCCGCCGATCGCGCCCACGATAATCAGGATGGCGAAGGGAAAATTGCCATAGGCCGTCACATCGCCATCACCAAAGCCCGTGCCGGAAAAGATCGAGACCATATTGAACAAGCGCTCGCGCAACCGCTCTTCCTCGAAATGGCCGAGCGCAAGGATGTCATAGGCAGCCAGCAACGCGAAGGCGTAGATCAGCCAGCGGATATAGGTGCGCACCTGGGTATCCTGGAGAAGCGGGCGCAGATTGCCCTGCACCCCCTGCATCATGCGCACGAACGGCAGGCTGGCCAACACCATGAAGAGCGCGCAGGCATATTGTGGCGCGCCGGGAAATGCCCCGAAAGAGGCGTCCGTGGTGGAAAACCCGCCGGTGGAGACGGTGGTGAGCGCGTGCACGGTCGCCTCGAACGCCTCCATCCCGAGCGCGAGATAGGTCAGCGTGAAGACTGCCGTGAGACCCAGATAGATGTTGAGCACGCCCTTGGAAATGTCGATCGTGCGCGGCAGCGCCTTGCCCAGCGTGTCAAACCCCTCGGAGCGAAAGAACTGCATCCCGCCCACCCGCATTTCAGGCAGAAAGACAAGGGCCACGATGACAATCCCCAGCCCGCCCAGCCATTGCAGGATGCCGCGCCACAACAGCAGCCCCTTGGGCAGATCGTCCAGCCCCGTGATGACGGTGGTTCCCGTGGTTGTCATGCCCGACATCGACTCGAAGAACGCATCGATAAAGCCAAGCTGCGTTTCGCCCAGCATGAAGGGCATGGCACCGAAGAGCGGCAACGCCACCCAGACGGTGGTCGTGAGCAGAAAGGCCTGCTGGATATTCAGGCCACGCCCCACCGAATTGCGGCATGACAGCGCCACCAAACCCCCGGCGAGGCAGGTCACGATCATGCTTTCCGCAAAGACCGGCCAATGGTCGCGCCCCTCGGCGATATCGACCAAAAGCGGCAGCCCCATGGTCAGGCCCATCGCCATCACCATGAGCCCGACCAGATATCCCACGGGGCGCATATCAAACATAAGGCGCAGCCTTGGCGCGCGCCTTCGCGCCTGTCAAGACGCTTGCGCCGGCACCTCAGTGCGGCTCCGGCAGCACGTCCTCGAATACGAAAGCCGGGATGTCACGGCGTTGCAGCCCCATGGCGGCCAGATCGCGATCGCTCAGCGATTGCAGGCGCATGACGCTTTCAACGCGCCTTTGCGAGAGCATGTAGCCATTCATGCCCGCCGCGCGTTCGGCCAGGAACAGGTCAAGATCGCGCCGCCATCCGGCGGGCAGAAAACGGGGGGTAACGCAGGATATGGTCATCGGGTGCCCTTCTCGTCGTTTGCAAGGGTCCCCTCCCTGATCCCCATTCTAGCCCGGATCGGTCGCGGTGCCGCAATTTTCTGTTCACGGGGACAGATTTTCGCATCCCGGGCTTTTCGCGCACCGTCGATGTCACCGTCCGGTCCCTGGCCGGGCGGTGACGCAGGACAGGCCGCCGACCCGGCGGCGCATGTGGCGGTCATGGGGTCTGGAGGCAGTCCGCCAGCGCCGTGGCAAGGTTGCGCAGGACATTGCCGTAGAGCGCCGGACCGGGCTCCTGATCAGAGCCCAGCGGATCGAGTATGCCGCTGCGCGCTTCGGACCCGTCCATGACCGTCGCCACGATGCCGGGGTCGAACTGAGGTTCTGACAGCACGCAACTGATCGCCTGTTCTGCAACGCGCGCCTGGATCTCGGCAATGCGGGCCGGGCTGGGCCGGGCGGCATCGGACAGGGATATGGCGCCCGCTGCCGGAAACGCGAACGCCGTCTCGAAATACTGATAGGCGTCGTGGAAAACGATGAAATTGCGGCCCCGCACCGGCTCCAGAATACCGTTGATCTCGGCGCTCAGCGTGGCCAGTTCTTCGCGTCCGGCCACCGCGTTGGCAAAATAGGCCCCGGCATTGTCCGGATCGGCCGCGGAGAGTTGCGCGGCGATGGCGTTCAGCCAGATCGCCCCGTTTTCCGGCGACAGCCAGGCGTGGGGGTCATTGGCGCCATGGTCGTGGCCATCGTGGCCCCCCTCATCGGCATGATCATCGTGCCCCCCCTTATCGGCATGATCATCATGCCTGGCAGCCTCGGCATGGCCGTCATGCCCATGCCCGGCATGGTCCTCGCCGTCATCGGAATGCGCCTCGAACTGCGCGCCTTCGCGGAAGGGCAATTCCATGGTGCCATCGACCTCGAGCATTTCCGTGACGGCAGCACCTCCGGCCAGTGTTTCGATCGCACTTTCCAGCCAGGGCGTCAGGCCCGCGCCGATCCAGAAGACCAGATCGGCCTCCTGCAAGGCGGCGGCCTCGGACGGACGCAGGCTGTATTCATGCGGGCTTGCCCCCGGTGCCACGATCAGCGAGGGCGCGCCCAGCCCCTGCATGACGCGCGCCACCAGCGAATGAACGGGCGCGATATCGACGGCCACGCGCGGCACCTCCGCGAAGGCCGTTCCGCCAAGCAGGGTTGCCGCAACCGAGAGGGGAATGAGGTTTCTGGACATGTCCGGCTCCATGTGATTATGTAACATTGTCGCTTGGCTACAGGAAATGAAATAACATGACAAGTGCTGCCAGTGCGGGAAACACCATGCCGAACGATCCCGTCGGATTTGAAAAACACGATCATGGTGCCTGCATCACCGAGGCAATGGCAACGGCCGAGGCGCATTGCCGGGCGCATGGCCTGCGATTCACGCCTGTGCGACGCAAGGCGTTGGGGCTGCTCTTGCAGGCGCATCGCGCGGTCGGTGCCTATGAAATGCTCGACAGGTTGCGCGATGCCGGGTTCGGCTCGCAACCGCCCGTGGCTTACCGGGCGCTCGAATTTCTCGTCGCCAATGGATTTGCGCACAAGATCGAACGGCTCAATGCCTTCATCGCCTGCGCCCATCCCGGTGCCAGTCATTCGCCTGCATTCATGATCTGCCGGATCTGTCAGTCCGTGGCCGAGGCACAGTCATCCCCGGCGCGTGGCGCGCTTGGCGAGGCGGCGCGCGCCACGGGGTTCACGATCGAACGGACGGTGGTCGAGGCGACGGGTATTTGTCCGGGCTGTGCGGACAAGGCAGACACATGAGCCTGATCGCGGCGCAGAATATCAGCGTCGGTTATGGAGCCAACATGGTGTTGCGCAATGTGTCGCTTGCCATAGAGCCGGGCGAGATCGTGACCGTCGTCGGGCCCAACGGCTCCGGCAAGACCACGTTACTGCGCCTGCTCATCGGGGCGGCAACACCGAAATCGGGACGCATCACGCAAAAGCCAGGGCTGCGCATCGGTTATGTTCCCCAGAAGCTGCATATCGATCCGACCCTGCCCATCACGGTGGAGCGATTCCTGCGCCTTCCGGGCGGCACCCCGCGCGCGGCCTGCGCCACCGCGCTGGAACGGGCCGGCGTCCCCGACCTCTCGCCCCGCCAGATGTCGGCCCTGTCGGGCGGGCAGTTCCAGCGCGTCCTTCTGGCGCGCGCGCTCATCAACGAGCCCGATCTGCTGTTGCTCGACGAGGCCACGCAGGGGCTGGATCAACCCGGCTCCGCCGCCTTCTATCTCCAGATCGAAGAGGTGCGCCAGAAAACCGGCTGCGCCATCCTGATGATCAGCCACGAATTGCATGTGGTCATGGCGGCCTCTGACCGGGTGATCTGTCTCAATGGCCATGTCTGCTGCGAGGGCACACCCGAGATCGTGTCGGCGGCCCCCGAATACCGCGCGCTTTTCGGCTCCGGCACCGGCGGCGCGCTGGCCCTCTACCGGCACGAGCATGACCACAGCCACGACGAAACCTGCCCCCATGACGACGGGCCGGATCAGCCTCCTGCCGATCCACACACGAGGGCCGCCGAATGATGCTGGATGATTTCATGACCCGCGCCGCCCTTGCAGGTGTCGGCGTGGCCCTTGCCGCGGCGCCTTTGGGCAGCTTCGTGGTCTGGCGGCGCATGGCCTATTTCGGCGACGCGACGGCCCATGCCGCGATTCTGGGGGTCGCGCTGGCGCTGGCGCTCCACATCTCGGTTTTTGCCGGGGCCGTGGCCGTGGCGCTGGCGATGGCGCTGACCGTGACCGTGCTGACCGGGCGCGGCTATGCCATGGACACGCTGCTGGGGGTTCTGGCGCATTCCGCGCTGGCCTTCGGGCTGGTGGCCGTGTCGTTCCTGTCGGGCATCCGCATCGACCTCATGGCCTATCTCTTCGGCGATATCCTGGCCGTGTCGCGCGGGGATCTGGCGGTGATCTGGGGCGGTGCCGCACTGGTCGTGGGATTGATCGGCTGGCGCTGGTCGGCGCTCCTGACCTCGACCATCAGCGCGGAACTTGCCCATGCCAGCGGGATCGACCCGAAACGGGAACAACTGATCCTGACACTGGCGCTGGCCATTACGGTCGCGGTTGCGATCAAGGTGGTGGGCGTCTTGCTGATCGCGGCCATGCTGATCATTCCCGCCGCCGCCGCCCGCCCCCTGTCACGCACACCCGAGCAGATGGCGCTGACCGCCGCGACCATTGGCAGTGGGTCTGCCGTGATCGGCCTGCAAGCGGCTTATGCGTTCGACACGCCCGCAGGACCATCCATCGTCTGCGTCGCGGCGCTCGTGTTTCTGGCGACAAGCATTCTGAAAAGCCTGCGCTCCTGACGCGCGGACACGGCCGAGGCAACGGCGCTTGGCGCTTCAGGCGTAAAACAGGTCCTTGAAGACGTGATAGGCGATATCGTCGCGACGGATGCCCATGCGGGCCAGCTCCTCGTCGGATTTCGCCTCAAGCGCCTCGATCCGGGCGCGGCGCGACTGAACCCGCGCGCTCCGCTCCATCGCATCAAGAAAACGCGCCCAGAAACCCTTGCGCGGTGCGGTGGCAATATTGGTGGTGGTCGATGCCATTTGGAAACCTCACGATTGTGATCCGTTTCCTCCCTGAGCGTTGAGATAAGTTACAGGCGCGGCCATGACGAGCGCCAAATCAGAATGGCCGGGATGCGCGGAACGCAACCCGGCCAGACAGGTCCTTATTCCGTTTCGGCTTTCGCCGGACGCTCGGGCAGAGCGGGCGGAACCGAGGGCGCACGCGGGCGCCTGGCCGCAGCGGCGGCCTCTGTCTTGGCAGCCTCTGCTTTCGCAGCCTCGGCTTTGGCAGCCTCGGCGTCCGGGCTCGCCTTTGTGGCGGGAGGCGTCGGTTGTGCTGCCGTGGCGGCCGGTTTCGGTGCCGGTTTCGGGGTGCTCTCAACCTTGGCGGCCGGTGCGGCCTCGGGCTTCGGCGCGGGGGTGGGCTTGGGCGCCGCCTTGGCTTCGACCTCGACCGGCTTGGGCGCAGGCGCGCTCACCGGCGCAGCCTTCGCTTCCGGGGCGGGCTTGGGCGCAGGCGCGACTTTTGCCTCGGGCACGGGCGTGGGTGCCGGAGCCGCCGGGGTCTCTGTCTCCACCAGTTTCACCGCCGGTTTTACCGGGGCGTCCGTCTTTGCGGTGGGTGTCGCGGCGGGACGTGCGGCGCGCGGCTTGGCCGGGGGCGTGGCGCGTTTGGCCGGTGCCTCGGCTGCCTTCAGGAACGGGCCGAACGGCGTTGCGCGCAGCCCCGCCTCGGTCACGATGCGGGCAATGCGCAACTGGCTTTCGACCAGATAGCCAGTCAACCGGATGCTGGCGGCAGACAGCTTGAGCGGCAGATCGGGTGCAAGCATGTTCTGTGATCCTCTTTGTCAGGTGACCGCCATGATGCGGCACGCAGATGACACATGCGTAACGCATGTCACGCGCTGCGTTGCAGCAAAACGCCGTCAGGTCAACTCACATTTCGCACTTGCAGCAATTTGCCGCTTATTGCCGCAGCCGCCTGCCCGGAAACCGGGCAGTCAACAATCAGGCCCCATGCACCAGCGTCTGAAACAACCGCGGCCCAAGGCTAGCTGCGGCGAATGTCTCGCCTTCGGTCAGCACGCTCACCGCGTCATGGCTGTGCAGGCTCTCCTGATGGCTGGCCACCACGCGAAAATCGCCGATCCGCGGGTCGGCCAGCAATTGCTCGCAGAAGAGCCGCGCCGCATCCTCGACAAAGATCGGATTGGCCGCGTTCAACTCGGCGAAGGCCTGCTCATCCTCGCGCTTGACCATCACTTGCGTCTCGGTCGGCACGGCGCGGCGGGCAAGCTCGATCAGGTCCTCGAACCACAGGCAATCGCCCTCGACCACTTCCACCGAGAGCCGCGCCACCGAGCGTTGCGAATGCGGCGTGGCGAGTTGCCCGCGCGCGGTGCGCGCATGCTCGCTCAGTTCCAGCGAACAGGGGCAGGTGGAGGAATAGACGTAATCGAGATGCATGAACTTGCGCTGAACGCCGTTCTGACTCACCAGTTCCAGCGCAATATCGTAATATTGATACCCCTCCAGCCCCGAACGCAGCGAGCGCACCCTGGCCGGATACGAAAGCCGCATCTGCAATCGCGCGTCGAGCGTGTCGAGATCATTCAGGTAATCAGCGAGCGCCGCCGCCATCACCTCGAAACTGAAGGTTTTTTCCGCGTGCTTGTAGAAACTGCGCATGATCCGGGACATGTTGATGCCCTTCTTGCCCGCCTCGAGGCTGACCGTGCCGGTGACCGAGGTCTCGAGCGTCAGATCGCCATTGTCGCGGGTGTGAAAGCGGATGGGCAGGCGGAAATTGGAAATGCCCACATGCTGCAATTGCTGCCTGGTGCCCCGGATCAGCGAGGAGGGACCGTTCTGAAGATCGGGCAGTGTCGCGCGATAGGCGTCGTCCACCGCAAAATCCTGCGGGTAGGTGCGGGCAAGCGTGGGATAGTTCGACACCTCGCCACCGGGCAGAAGCCGCGCGATGGCCGGGTCGAGATCGGCCACTTCTTCGGGGGTGGCCGAGGCCGCCCACGCCCTGAGCCGCGCGAGGGCTTCCTTGGCCTCGTCCCGGTCGGGGGCGGGCACCATGTCAGAGGGGTGCATGTTCATTCGGAAATTTCCCTGTCCGCTCGTCACGAAGGAAACATAAGCCGTTTCCCCCGTGATTGCCATTCACGTAGTTTGTTACGCTCAAAGCGACAAAGCGGATCATTTGCGGGGCGGTATTTTGCGTGCGCGGTCGACATTTCACGCAGCCTCGGCAACTCACTCAGGCCAAAACAAATCGCCTCACTGATCCAGAAAACTCCGCAACTTCCGTGACCGCGAGGGATGCTTCAGCTTCCGCAGCGCCTTTGCCTCGATCTGGCGGATGCGTTCGCGGGTGACGGAAAACTGCTGGCCCACCTCTTCCAGCGTGTGATCGGTGTTCATGCCGATGCCGAAGCGCATCCGCAACACGCGTTCCTCGCGCGGGGTGAGGGAGGCCAGAACGCGGGTCGTGGTTTCCTTGAGGTTGTCCTGAATGGCGCTATCGAGCGGCAGGATGACGTTCTTGTCCTCGATGAAATCGCCAAGCTGGCTGTCTTCCTCGTCCCCGATGGGCGTCTCGAGCGAGATCGGCTCCTTGGCGATCTTCATCACCTTGCGGACCTTTTCGAGCGGCATTTGCAGCTTTTCGGCCAGTTCCTCGGGCGTCGGTTCGCGGCCGATCTCGTGCAGCATCTGGCGGCCCGTGCGCACCAGCTTGTTGATCGTCTCGATCATGTGGACGGGGATGCGGATGGTGCGCGCCTGATCGGCGATGCTGCGCGTGATCGCCTGACGGATCCACCACGTCGCATAGGTCGAGAACTTGTAGCCCCGACGATACTCGAACTTGTCCACCGCCTTCATCAGGCCGATATTGCCTTCCTGAATGAGATCAAGGAATTGCAGCCCGCGGTTGGTGTATTTCTTGGCAATCGAGATGACCAGCCGCAGGTTGGCCTCGACCATTTCCTTCTTGGCCTGCCGCGCCTCTTTCTCGCCCTTCTGGACCTGATTGACGATGCGGCGGAACTCGGAGATGTCGAGGCCGACATATTGCCCGACCTGCGCCATGTCGGCGCGCAGTTCCTGCACCTTGTCTTCGCTGCGCTCCATGAACATCTGCCAGCCGCGCCCCGGTCGCGTGGCCATATCCTCGAGCCAGTTCGGATCAAGCTCGCGTCCACGATAGGCCTCGATGAACTCGGCGCGGTTGATGCGCGCCTGATCGGCCAGCTTCACCATGGCCGAATCGATCTGCATGATCCGGCGGTTGATGCCGTAAAGCTGGTCGATCAGCGCATCGATGCGGTTGTTGTGCAGATGCATCGAGTTGACCAGTTCGACGATCTCCGAGCGCAGCGTCTGATAGATCGCCTCCTGATCGGAGGAGAACGACCCGTCCTCGTTGAGCGTGGCCGAAATCCGGCTGTCCTGCATGTCGCTCAACTGCGCGAAATCCTCGGCGATGCGGTCGAGCGTCTCGAGCACGCGCGGCTTGAGCGCGGCCTCCATCGCGGCAAGGCTCATATTGGCCTGCTCGTCGTCTTCCTCGTCATCCTCGCGCTGGATCGGGTTGCCGTCGGCATCGACCTCGTCCTGCCCCCCGTCCCGCAAGCCTTGCGACGGCGGGGCGCTCACATTGGCGGCCACCACCGGCTCGGCCCCGTCCTCGTCACCAAGCTGGTTGCCGAAGGTCGCCTCGAGATCGATCACATCGCGCAGCAGGATGTCTTCGCCCAGAAGTTCATCACGCCAGATGGTGATCGCCTGAAAGGTCAGCGGGCTTTCGCACAGGCCCGCGATCATCGTGTTGCGCCCGGCCTCGATGCGCTTGGCGATGGCGATCTCGCCTTCGCGGCTGAGCAGTTCGACGCTGCCCATCTCGCGCAGATACATGCGCACCGGATCGTCCGTGCGGTCGAGCTTTTCTTCCTTGCCCGAGCCGAGCGTGATCTCGCCGCGCCGCCCGATTTCGGCGATGGCGGTGGTCTTGCCGTCTTCTTCCTCGGCCTCTTCTTCCTCGATGATGTTGATACCCATCTCCGAGAGCATCGACATCACATCCTCGATCTGCTCCGAGCTCACCTGATCGGGCGGCAGGACCTGATTGAGCTGATCGTAGGTGATGAAACCCCGTTCGCGCGCCTCGGCGATCATCCGTTTGACCGCAGCCTGCGACATATCGAGCGAAACTTCGGCGTCCTGATCGTCGGGCTTCTGGTCGTCGGTATCCTTGGCGGCCATGCGCATCTCCTTGGCTTCTGCGGGCGGGGTGATTCGTTAACGCGAATCAATAGCGCGGTAAGGTGATTCGCACACCCGTCTACCCGGTATTTCCCTTGTCTTCCTCACGAAAATTTCTCAGCGTGGCGGTTTGCCCATGCCCAGCCGGTCCAGAAGGGCGGCGAATTCCGCCCGTTCCTCTCGTTTGAGCCGCGCGCCATTCTCACCCGTGTCATATTCAGTCCTGTCCTCATGCTGGCTGCGAATCGCGCGGTTGCGCGCCTCCGCCGCCTGCCGGAGCCGCCACGTCACCGTCTCGTCGGCCAGCCCCTCGATATCCTCCACCGCCTCGCGCAGTTCCGCCTCGGCACCCTTGACCGCGCTCAGCTTGGCAAATTCCTCGCGCAGCGTCAGCGCGGCGCGCTCGGCATCATTGGGATGGCGCACCGGCGGTGAAATGGCGACGTGGGGCAGGCGCATCAGCTTTTCAAGAGGACCGTCCCCGATTTCCGCCGTGATCTGCGCGCGCAAGGTCTCGGCCCCGGCATGGGCATGGCGCAGGATCGCCGCCCGAAGTGCGGCGTGCTCGGGGTCGCGGCAGTCCATCCGTTCGATCTGCGGCTCGAACTCCTCGGCCATCTCGGGACAGGACATGAGCGCGGCAAGAATCACCGCCTCGCGCAACCGCACCGCCTCGGTGGCATCGGCAGAGACCAGAGCCGACGATATCGTGCTGGCACGGGCGTTTTCGGGCGGCTGCCACCGGCCCTTGCGTGCACCGTGTTGCGGGGCACGGGGCGCGCGGCGCGGGTTGAACAACTGCCAGCGCAGATCCTTGAGTTCACGCTCGTAAAAGCCCCGAACGGAGGGATCGCGTATCCGCCCGGTCGCCTCAAGGCAGACCCGTTCCAGCGCCGCCTTGCGCTCGGGGCTGTCAAAGCGGCGTCCCTCGGTCTCGCGCCGCCACAAAAGCTGCACCATTGGCTGTGCGCCGTCGATCAGCGTCTGCATCGCCCGCGCGCCGCCCGCGCGCAAGAGATCGTCCGGGTCCTTGCCCTCGGGCATGAGCACGAAGCGCAGCGATTTCCCGACCTCGAGCAGCGGCAGCGCCAGATCGACCACGCGAAGCGCGGCGCGCAGCCCGGCCTTGTCGCCATCAAGCGCAATGAGCGGCTCATCGGCGATACGCCACAGCATCTGCATCTGATGCTCGGTCACGGCAGTGCCCAAAGGGGCCACCGCCGCCTCGAACCCGTCCGCCACCAGCGCGATCACGTCCATATAGCCCTCGGCCACGATCAGCGGCTGCCCCTTGCCCGCCGCCTCGCGCGCAGGGCCGTGGTTATAAAGCGTGCGGGATTTGTCGAAAAGCTCGGTTTCGGGGGAATTCAGATACTTGGCGGTGTCACCGGGGTCCATCGCGCGCCCGCCAAAGGCGATGCAGCGCCCGCGCGCGTCACGGATCGGAAACATGATGCGGTTGCGAAACACGTCATAGGGTTTGCTGCCCCTGTCGCTTTCCTTCGCCAGCCCGCAGGCGAGGATGAGGTCAGGGGGCACGCCCTTGCCCGTCAGGTGATCCCAGAGCCCCTGCCAGCCACCCGGGGCAAAGCCAAGCTCGAACCGCTCCTGCACCTGCGGTGCCAGCGCGCGGCCCTTCAGATAATCACGCGCAGCCGCCCCCGCCCCGCTGCGCAATTGCAGGCCGAAATATTTGACGGCCTGCTCCATCACCTCGGCCAACTGCCCGCGCCGGTCGGCCTTGGCTTGCGCCTGCGGGTCGCGCTCGGGCATCGGCATCCCGGCCTCGGAGGCCAGAATGCGCACCGCTTCGATGAAATCGACATTCTCGGTCTCACGGACAAAGGAGATCGCGTCGCCCTTGGCGTGGCAGCCAAAGCAATAGTAAAACCCCTTTCGGTCATCCACATGAAAAGACGCGGTTTTTTCCTGGTGAAAGGGGCACGGTGCCCACATGTCACCCTTGGCCGGGTTGGATTTGCGGTTGTCCCACAGGACCTTGCGGCCCACGACCTGCGTGATGGACAGGCGCGATTGCAATTCGTCGAGGAATCCCGGTGGCAGGCTCATGCCCTATATATCGGCCTCGGGTGCGCGACTGTCCAGTGGGTCACTGCGCCTCGCATTGCGTGACCCAGGACCCGGCCACATCCTTTTGCAGATCGGCCTCGGGCAGATCAAAGACCCAGTCCACAATGGGCGGCACCGCAGGCGCGTAGGCCGCTTTCGCCGCGCCCAGATCGGCGGTGATCCCGGCCTTGGCGGCCTCTGCGCCCTGCCCCGCCTTGCGCGCCGCGACGGCGGCGGCGACGATCTCGCCCGTGGGCGCGCAGATCGGGTTTTGCGCCGTGGCGGCCAGGGGCAAGGCGATGAGAAGGCAGGCGAAGAGGGCGCGCATGATGGGTCTCCGGCATTGATCCGGGCGCAGTCTAGGCCAGATCAGCGGCCGTGTCAGCGCCCAAGGACAGGGGAATTTCGCCGCGCCGCGACCCGTGCCATGGCGATGGAAATCTCATGCACCAGCGTTCCGGCCATGGATCGGAAACCCATGATTTCAAACGCCTGCCGCTCGACCCGCGTGATCGCCGCCGCCATGTGACCCAGATCGCTGCGCGCCGTCTGCCCCACGCCGAAAACGCTCTCGCGCAGATCGAGCGGGGTCAGGCGCGCCAGCACATCGCCCGCCCCGGCCCCGTCCAGCCGCAGCACCGCCCAGCCGTCGGACTGATCGCCGAGCGCCGCGTGCTCCGCCAGCCCCGCCCCCGGCGCAACCCCGATGAGCAGCGCCAGATCGAGGCCGAACCACTGCACCCGCGACGCCCCTTGACCGATCACCTGCCCCGGCGCGGGCCAGCCCAGCCCCTGCGCGCGCAGCATCCCGTCAACCGCAGCCGCCTGCCCCTTGAAGGGCGCGACGGATGTGATCGGCCCCAAGGCAACCTCCGAGAGGCGCAGCGCGCCCGCCGTGACCGGCACCAGCCCCGCGCAAGGGCTTCTCTCCACCAGATCAGCCACGCATCCGCCCTCCCTCGGGATCGACCCAGCCGGGCGCGCAGACCTCGCAGACCGTGGCAGAGCCGCGCAGATGATCGACCGCGCGCACCCGTTCGCCGATCCGCGCCCGCCCCCGCGCAAGAAACCCGAGCGCAATCGCATGCCCCAGCGTGGGCGAATAGCAGGTCGAGGTCACATAGCCCCGATCGTTGGCACTCACCGCCTCGGCCCCCTCGTCGAAAAGATGCGCCCCGGCAAGGATCTCGCGCACCTCGCCCACGGGTTTCAGCCCCACCAGTTGCTCGCGCCCCTCCTCGATCAGCCCCGGACGGGAGGCCGCCGCGCGACCGATGAAGTCCTTGGCCTTGCTCATCATGCCCTGCATCCCGATGTCAAAAGCCGTGACCCGGCCATGGATTTCGGCATGGGTGATGAACCCCTTCTCGATCCGCAGCACGTTGAGCGCCTCCATCCCGTAGGCCCCGCCGCCCAGCGCCTCGGCCCCCGCCACCAGCCGGTCGAACAGGGCGGCGCCAAAGCGCGCGGGCACGGCGATCTCATAGCCCATCTCGCCGGAGAACGAGATACGGAAGAGCCGCGCCGCAATGCCCCCGATCCGCACCGGCGCACAGCCCATGAACGGCAGGTCGGGCATCGCCTCCAGAACACCCGCCAGCATCTCGCGCGCCTTGGGTCCCGCGACGGCGAATTGCGCCCACGCTTCCGTGACAGAAATCACCCGCGCATCGAGATCGGGCCGCAGCACCTGAGCCGCGAAATCAAGGTGCTTCATCACCTGCCCCGCCGCCGCCGTGGTGGTGGTCACAAGGTAATGCGCCGCACCCAGTCGCGCGCAGGTGCCGTCATCCATCACATGCCCGTCCTCGCGCAGCATGAGACCATAGCGCACCCGCCCCTCGGCCAGCTTCGACATGGCGTTGGTATAGACGAAATCGAGGAACCGTGCCGCATCAGGGCCTTGCACATCGATCTTGCCAAGGGTCGAGACATCGCAGACCCCCACCGCCTGCCGGACCATCGCCACCTCGCGGTCGCAGCTTTCGCGCCAATGGCTCTCGCCCTTGCGCGGGAAATAGCTTGGGCGATACCACAACCCCGCCTCGATCATCGGCGCACCACGCGCGACGGTGGCACCGTGCGAGGTGGTCAGCCGCTCGGGCGCAAAGCTCTTGCCCGTCGCGCCCGCCCCCATGGCGGCAATCGGAACGGGCACGTAAGGCGGGCGAAAGGTGGTCGTGCCGGTCTCGGGGATCGTGCGCCCCGTGGCCTCGGCCAGCACCGCGAGTGCCGCCACGTTGGAATTCTTGCCCTGATCGGGGGCCATTCCTTGCGTGGTGTAGCGTTTCATATGCTCGACCGAGCGGAAATTCTCGGCAGCCGCCTGCTCCACATCCTTGACCGTCACATCGTTCTGAAAATCGAGCCAGGCCCGACCCCGCCCCGGCACATGCCAGAGCGGCAGGATGTCATAGCGCCCGTCCTCTGCGGCGGGCAGATCAAGACCCGGCGGGCTGAGGCCCAGCGCCTCGGCCGCGCGCCGCCCCTCGGCAAGCCCGCTCTCAAGACAGGCACGGGTGTTGAAATGCCCCGCCGCCGCCCCCGCGACGCAGAGCCCCGGCACTGCCCCCTCGGGGGCAAGGAACGCGGCACGCCCCTCGTCCCAGACCGGCCGCGCGCCCATGTGACAGGCCAGATGCACCGTCGGGTTCCAGCCGCCCGACACCGCCAGACAATCGGCGGCGAGCCGCACCTCGCCCTTGGCCGTGGCGAGCGTCACCGCCTCGAGCCCGCGCCGTCCGGCTGTGCCGCAGACCCGCGCGCCCTCGTAGACCGGCACATCGAGCGCACAGGCCACCCCGGTGCGCGCCTCAACAAGCGCCGCCACATGCACGCCCGCGCCCTGAAGATCGGCCACGGTGCGATGCGCGCCGTCGTTATTGCCGAAGACCACGGCCGATTGCCCCGGTGCCACGCCCCAGCGGTTGAGATAGGCGCGCACCGCGCCTGCCATCATCACACCGGGCCGATCATTGTCGGCGAAGGCCACGGGCCGCTCCAGCGCCCCCGCCGCCAGCACCGCGCGCCGCGCGACGATCCGCCAGAAACAGCCCCGTGGCGCGCCGGGCTGTGCCGCGAGATCCGGCCCGCTGCGCTCGAACGCGCCATACGTGCCACCGTCATAGGCCCCGGTGACAGCGGTGCGCGTCATGATCCGCACATTGGGCATGGCCGCCAGCCGTGCCGCCAGCCCGGCCGCCCAATCCGCGCCCGCCTGCCCGTCCACCTCCTCGCGCTCGGCCAGAAGCCGCCCGCCGGGGGCCGTATCCTCCTCGGCGAGGATCACATCCGCCCCCGCCTCGGCTGCCGCCCAAGCCGCCATCAGCCCCGCAGGTCCCGCCCCGATCACCAGGAGATCACAATGGGCATGGGCGCGCTCATAGCCGTCCTCGGCCGCCACGCCCGACAGGGCCCCCAGACCCGCCGCGCGCCGGATCGCAGGCTCGTAAAGCCGTTCCCAGAAGGCGCGGGGCCACATGAAGGTCTTGTAATAGAAGCCCGCGCCCAGAAAGGGCGCCAGCAGATCGTTGACCGCCAGCACATCGAACCCGAGCGAGGGCCAGCGGTTCTGGCTCAGCACCTCCAGCCCCTCGCTCACCTCCACCACCGTCGCGCGCTGATTGGGGGCCTGCGCCGCGCCGCGACCCACGGTCACCAGCGCATTGGGTTCCTCGCTGCCTGCCGTCATCACCCCGCGCGGGCGGTGATACTTGAAGGACCGCGCCACCATACGCACGCCATTGGCCAGCAGCGCCGAGGCCAGCGTGTCGCCCGCAAACCCCTCATATCCCTGCCCGTCGAAGGAAAACCGCAACGCGCGGCCCCGGTCGATCCCGCGCCCCCGGCCCTCGATCCTCATGCCCCCGCCTCCCCGCGCGCAAGCCGCGCCGAAACAACACCATGGCTCACCGTGTCGCGCGTGACCCGCAGCCAGGCCCCGCACCCCTGCCCGTGATACCAAAGCTCGTCGGTCTCGCCTGCCGGGTTGTCGCGGTTGTGCAGGTAATCGTCCCAACCGGGGCCCCAGTCGTCGCCCGCAGGCCGCATCAGCGACGCGCCCAGATAGCTGAATTCCCGGATATCGCGCGCACCGCAAAGCGGACAGGGTAGCCTCATCGCGCCTGCTCCTTCATCGTTCCAGAAATACTCACCTTTTCGGCCCGTCCATCCGCGCGCCGCTCAGTTCCCGGCGCGCTCCGCCTCGATCTGCCGCCAGCGGGCGACGTTGCGGTTGTGTTCGTCGAGCGTTTCGGCAAAGGCATGTCCGCCACTTCCATCGGCCACGAAGAAGATGAAATCCGTCTGCTCGGGGTTGAGCGCCGCCTCGATGCTCGCACGGCCCGGATTGGCAATGGGCGTGGGCGGCAGCCCGTCGATCACATAGGTGTTCCACGGCGTGGCACCGCGCAATTCGCTCTGCCGCAGACCGCGCCCCAGCACGCCGCGCCCCTCGGTCACGCCATAGATCACCGTCGGGTCGGTCTGAAGCCGCATCCCCTGACGCAGCCGGTTGACGAAGACGCTCGCCACCTGACGCCGCTCCTCGGGCACGCCGGTTTCCTTTTCGATGATCGAGGCGAGGATCAGCGCCTCCTCGGGACTGTCGAGCGGCAGCCCCTCGACACGCCCCTCCCACGCAGCGGCCAGGATGACCTCCTGCGCCGCCGCCATCCGCGCCAGCACGCTCTCGCGGTCATCACCTGCGCGCACCTCATAGCTGTCGGGCGCAAGACTGCCCTCGGGCGGGATCCCGGACACCTCGCCGCTCAGCACCTCGACGGCCTTCAATCCCTCGACCGCCTGCCAGCTTGTCAGCCCCTCGGCAAAGCCCACGCGGTAGCGCGTATCGGCGCGCGCGCGCATGGTCGCATAAACCTCCGGCGCAGCCTCGTCGCCTGTGGGATCAAAGCGCGCCCGCTCGACAAAGCGGCCCGTGGCCGGGTCAAGCTCGCGCACGGTGACGTCCATGGCGGTCACACCGATGCGCCAGACGATCTCGGTGCCGCAGGTGCTCGCGCCGCCGCGGGTGATGATATCGGTGATCTCGGCCATGCTCGCCCCCTCGGGGATGAGCCAGCTTCCGGCCTTCAGATCGTCATGGCGCTCGCCGTAATCGGCTCCGACGCGAAAGATCGCACCGCTCGAGACCGCGCCCTCGTCTTCCAACTGCCGCGACACGCGGCGCATGGTGCTGCCGGGGGCAACGCGGAGGCAGATTGCCTCGTCATGCGGGCCCTGCGCGGTATATTGCGACTGCCCCCAGAGGATCGCGCCGCCCAGCAGGAACATCACCACCACCAGCAGCGTCAGGACATTGGAGACGATGTGGCGCCACATCAGCGCACCTTGCCCACCACAAGCGCCGCGTTGGTCCCGCCGAAGCCAAAGCTGTTGGAGAGCGCCACGTCGATCTTGCGCGCCCGCTTGGCGTTGGGGGCAAGGTCGATCACCGTCTCCACCGCCGGGTTGTCGAGGTTGATGGTCGGCGGGGCCACCTGATCGCGGACCGCGAGGATCGAAAAGATCGCCTCGACCGCGCCCGCGGCCCCAAGCAGGTGCCCGGTCGAGGATTTGGTCGAGGACATGGTGACCTCTCCCGCGTGGTCGCCCAGAAGCCGCTCGACCGCGCGCAATTCGATCACATCGGCCATGGTCGAGGTGCCGTGCGCGTTGACATAGTCGATCGCCGACGGCTCCAGCCCCGCGTTGCGCAGCGCCGCGCGCATGGCGCGCAAGCCGCCGTCGCCGTCCTCGGCGGGCGCGGTGATGTGGAAGGCGTCGCCCGAAAGACCATAGCCCAGGATCTCGGCATAGATCTTCGCGCCCCGCGCCTTGGCGTGCTCGTATTCCTCGAGCACCACGACGCCCGCCCCCTCGCCCATCACGAACCCGTCGCGATCCGCGTCATAGGGACGGCTCGCGGCATGGGGCGTGTCGGCGCGCTTGGTCGAGAGCGCCTTGCAGGCGTTGAACCCGGCAATGCCCAGTTCGCAGATCGAGGCCTCGGCCCCCCCGGCCACCATCACATCGGCATCGCCGAACATGATCAGCCGCGCCGCGTCACCGATGGCATGCGCGCCGGTGGCGCAGGCGGTCACCACCGAATGGTTCGGCCCCTTGAACCCGTGCCGGATGCTGACCTGCCCCGATATGAGGTTGATCAGCGCGCCCGGAATGAAGAAGGGCGAGACGCGGCGCACACCCTTGTCGCGCACCAGATTGGCCGTCTCCTCGATGGAACGCAGCCCGCCGATCCCTGAGCCGATGAACACGCCGGTGCGCTCGCGCGCCGCGTCATCCTCGGGCATCCAGCCCGAATCCTCGACCGCCTGCTGTGCCGCGGCCACACCGTAGAGGATGAAATCATCGACCTTGCGGCGCTCTTTCGGCTCCATGTAGCGATCCGCCAGAAAGGTGCCGCCCGTGCCATCGCCAAGCGGGATCTCGCAGGCATATTTCGTCACCACGTTCACCGGATCGAAACGGGTGATGGTCCCCCCGCAGGATTTGCCCGCCAGAAGACGGCTCCAGCTCAACTCCACCCCATCGGCCAGAGGGGTCACAAGACCCAGCCCCGTGACAACGACACGCCGCATCATGCTGCCCTTTCCCTGCTTCGCTTCCGCCGCTCTTACCCTTTCTTGATGGAAAGGGGCAAGAGCGACGCGGCGCCCATCAGAGAAACGCCGCCGTCGGCTCGGCGGCGGGGCGCGCCACCGCGAGCGCCTCGGCCAGATCGACATCGCGGGCCATGAGCGCGCGACCGATCATTGCCCCGGCGATATTGGGGATGTAGCGCAGGCGTGCCACGTCATCGACATGGCGCACCGTGCCGCGCGCGATCACCGGATGGCGCGTCTTGGCGGCCAGCCCGGAGATGAGCCCGAGACTGCCGTCGCTCTCCTCGATATCGGCGTCGATATCGGTGATGATGATGCCCGCAAGCGGCACACCGTCGAAAGCCGCGATGAAATCCCCGGCGGAAATCGCGCTCGGGCTTTGCCAGCCATGGGTCATGAGCTGCCCCCGCCAGATATCGACCGAGACCACGATCTGGTCGGGATGGTATTTCGCCAGTGCGCGCACCGTCTCGGGGTCCTGCACCGCGAGCGTGCCCACCACGATGCGACCGGCCCCCTTGTCGATCCAGCGGGCGATGGCGTCACGCGAGCGGAACCCGCCACCAAGCTGCACCGGAATGCCCGCGGCACGGATGATCTCTTCGATCAATGCGTTGTTGCCATTGACCCCGGTCAGCCCGTCCATATCGGTCAGGTGCATCCATTCGGCCCCGGCGCGGGCAAAGCCGCGCGCGGTCTCGACCGGATCGACATGCCAGATCACCGGCGCGTCAAGCCGCCCGCGCGTGAGGCTCACGCATTTGCCGCCGAGAATTTCCATTGTGGGATAGATGATCATGGGGGCGCTCCCTTGAGATTTCCGGCTTTCCCGCCGGACGGGCCATGCTTGCCCGCCCGCGCCCGCCCGGTCTGGTCCCAAATCGGCATGATAGCAGCGATTCCCGTCGCCGTCATGCGCGTGCGGCTTCATCGTTCGCAAAATACTCCGGGGGAGTCGCGCCAGAGGCGCGGCGGGGGCAGCGCCCCCACCCGCCCGAAACGCAAAAGACCCCGCCGGGGCGGGGCCTTTTCATCATCGTCAGGAGACGAGGATCAGGAGGCTTCGGTGATGAATTTCACCGCGTCGCCGACCGTCTGGATGGTGTCGGCGGCGTCATCGGGGATCTCGATCCCGAACTCTTCCTCGAACGCCATCACCAGTTCGACCGTGTCAAGGCTGTCTGCGCCCAGATCGTCGATGAACGAGGCCTTGTCCACGACCTTGTCTTCCTCGACGCCCAGATGTTCCACCACGATCTTCTTCACGCGGTCAGCGATATCGCTCATGTCTCGTTCCTCATATTGTCGCGGGCGATCTGCCCTGTGGTCTGCCTCCGCCCTCGCCGGGAAGCGGCTATGGATGGTGCCCGTCGCGGGCGGCTTTCGCCTGCCTGATCCGTTCAGGCCACCGAAGGAAACCGCGCCCCCTCCGGTCAAAGCTGCCGTGGCCTATAGCACAGAGAAAGGCAATGGCAAATGCTTTCACTCGGTCGGATCGTGGCCGCTTTCGCCCCTTCAGAGCATCGCCAGACCGCCGTTGACATGCAGCACGGCCCCGGTGACATAGCCCGCCTCGGGGCTGGCAAGATAGAGCGCGGCGGCGGCCACTTCTTCGGGCGTGCCCATGCGTCCGGCGGGAATCCGCGCGCTGAGCGCGGCCTTCTGATCGTCGGTGAGCTTGTCGGTCATGGGCGTGGCGATAAAGCCGGGGGCGACCACATTGGCGGTGATGCCGCGAGTCGCGACCTCGTGCGCGATGGATTTGGTCATGCCCTCCAGCCCCGCCTTGGCGGCGGCATAGTTGACCTGTCCGGGATTGCCGGTCGAGCCCACGACCGAACCGATATTGACGATGCGACCCCAGCGGGCCTTCATCATCGGGCGCACGGCGGCTCGGCAGAGCCGCATCGCCGAAGTGAGATTGACGTTGAGCACATCGCTCCAGTCCTCGTCCGACATCCGCATGAAGAGCTGATCGCGGGTGATCCCTGCATTGTTCACAAGGATATCGAGGCTTCCCATGGCGGCCATGGCCTCCTTGGGCAGGGCCTCGACCGCCGCCGCCTCGCCCAGATTGCAGGGCAGAACGTGGGCGCGACCGCCCAACTCGCCCGCCAGTTCCTCGAGCGGGGCGACCCGCGTGCCCGACAGCCCGACCGTGGCCCCGGCCCCGTGCAGCGCGCGCGCGATGGCCGCCCCGATACCGCCCGACGCGCCGGTGACAAGCGCGGATTTTCCCGTCAGATCGAACATGTTACCCTCGTTTTCTGCCCTGCCCCGCTCAGCCGAGCGTTGCCGCGGCCTCCTGAACCTCTGCCGCCGTGCCGATGGCCCGGCAGGCGATGGCGCGGTCGATGCGCCGGACCATGCCCGACAGCGCCTTGCCCGCGCCGATCTCCCAGATCTCGGTGACGCCCTCACCGCTCATGTATTGCACCGACTCGCGCCAGCGCACAGCGCCGGTGACCTGCTCGATCAGCAGCGCGCGGATTTCCGCCGGATCGCTGACCGCGCTGGCCCGCACATTGGCGACAAGCGGCACGACGGGGGCCGTGATCGCCACATCGCCGAGCGCCTGCGCCATGACCTCTGCGGCGGGCTGCATCAGCGCGCAGTGAAAGGGCGCGCTCACGGGCAGGATCACCGCGCGTTTCGCGCCGCGTGCCCTGGCGATCTCGACCGCGCGCTCGACGGCGGCCTTGTGACCCGAGACCACGACCTGCGCGGGATCGTTGTCATTGGCCGCCTGACAGACCTCGCCTTGTGCTGCCTCTTCGGCCACCGCGCGGACGGTGTCGAAATCGAGGCCCAGAAGGGCGGCCATCGCGCCCACGCCCACCGGCACCGCCGCCTGCATGGCGCGACCGCGGATGCGCAGCAGTCGCGCGCAATCGGCCACGCTGAGCGCCCCCGCAGCGGCCAGCGCCGAATATTCGCCAAGCGAGTGACCGGCGACAAAGCGGGCGGCACCGATGCCTGCGCCCTCGGCCTCCAGCGCGCGCAGCGCGGCAAGCGAGGTGGCCATGAGCGCGGGCTGCGCGTTCTCGGTCAGGGTCAGCGCCTCCTGCGCGCCCTCCCAGATCAGCGCCGACAGTTTTTCTCCAAGGGCGTCGTCCACCTCGTCGAACACGGCCCGCGCCGCCGGATAGGCGGCGGCGAGATCCGCGCCCATCCCGATCACCTGCGCGCCCTGTCCGGGAAAAACGAATGCACGGCTCATCTGGTCCCTCCCGCGAAATGCGCCTTCCGATACATCGCCGCGCGGCCCAAGGCAACGCGGTTTTACGCGTGCGCGCACGGCGCTTGTGCGGATCTGGCGATGGACGCGCGACGCGTTCCGGTTACATTGCGCCCCAAATCTCCAAGGAGGGCGCGCGATGCCGCTGACCAATTCCGCCACCACCTACGGCGCTGTTACCAAGAGCTTTCACTGGCTCACCGCGCTTCTGATCCTTGCCAACCTGCCGCTCGGCTGGGTCGCGGCAGAGGCGGCGGAAGCGGCGCAGGCGGGCGGCGGCGATGCGCTCATCGCGCGCGCGGCGCTGCTCTTCTCGATCCACAAGACGACCGGCGTCGCGGTGTTCTTCGTGGCGCTGGCGCGGATCCTCTGGGCGCTCATGCAACCCAAGCCGGGGCTGCTGAACGGTGACCGGAGGCTCGAGGCCTGGGCGGCGGAGACGGTGCATTGGCTGCTTTACGGCTCGCTGGTGCTGGTGCCGCTCTCGGGCTGGGTGCACCACGCCGCCACCACCGGCTTTGCGCCGATCTGGTGGCCGTTCGGGCAGGACCTGCCTTTCGTTCCGAAATCCGAGATGGTGTCGGAGACCGCCGCCACGCTTCACCTTGTGTTCGTGATCACCCTCGCGGGCGCGCTGGCCGCGCATGTCGCGGGCGCGCTCAAGCATCATGTGCTCGATGGCGACGCAACCCTGCGCCGGATGCTGCCCGGTCTGACGCCGGGCCAGCCCACGACGCGCCAACCGGGGCATGTCGCCTCCCTGGTGACGGCGCTGGCGCTCTGGGGCGCGGTGCTGGCTGGCGCGGCGGGGCTGGGCTGGTTCGAGACGCGCGCGGGCGCAAGCGACGAGAGGCTGGCCGCCGTGCAATCGGACTGGACCGTGCAGGAGGGTAGCCTGCAAATCCGTGTGCGCCAGATGGGATCGGAGGTCACCGGCGGTTTCGCCGACTGGACCGCCGCCATCACCTATGCAGAGACCCCCGATGCAGAGGGGCGTCACGGCGCGGTCGAGGTGGTGGTGGCAATCCCCTCGCTCACGCTTGGTTCGGTCACGTTGCAGGCCATGGGCAAGGAATTCTTCAACGCAGACGAATACCCCACCGCCACCTTTGCCGCCGATCTGATGGCGGAGGAGGGCCATGTGGCGCGCGGCACCTTGACCATCAAGGGAAAGAGCGTGCCGGTCGAGATGCCCTTCACCCTCACGATCGAGGACGGCACGGCGCGCGCCGAGGGCAGCCTGACCGTGGACCGGCGCGACTTCGCCATCGGCATGGGCACGCAGGACCCCGGATCGCTCGGCTTCGAGGTGGTCATCTCGTTCGATCTGCTGGCCACACGCGGCGGCACCTGAGCGGCGCGGTGCATGTGACGCAACGCCCCCTTTGACAAGGCCGCACCGGCCTTGCCTAAATCGGGCGGGAGAGGGGAAACCATGCCGCTCAGCATCCTGTTGCCGATGGTGATTGCGGGAATCGCGGGAATCGCGCTTCTGCTGCACCTGCTGGGGCTGTCCAGACCTGCCGTGATCGCCGATGAGGCGCACGCGCGGCTGGCCTGGCTGCGCGAATATCCCGACGATCCGCCCCTGCGTGTGATGCTCTGCCGCGCGCGCAGCGCCGCGCTGATCGAGACGGCGCGCGGGCACGGCGTGGTCTGGCCAATGGGGGCCGATACAACGGCGCGCCCCCTTGCCGGTGCCCGGCTTGCCGCTACGGGGTCCGGCCTCACGCTCGACCTGCCCGATTACACCGCGCCGCGCATCCGCCTGCGGCTCTCACCCGAGGAGGCGGCACAGTGGCAAGCGATTCTGGAGGCACCATGAGCGACACCCTGACCTTTCCCGACGTGGTGACCCTCGCGATGCCGCTCTTCATCGCCGCCATCCTCGCGGAACTGCTCTGGATCGTGCTCCGGGGGCGCGGCGGGCGCTACGAGACGCGCGACGCGCTCACCTCGCTGATCATGGGCGCGGGCAATGTGGCCGAGGGGATCGTGCTGGGGTTTGTCGCCTACGGCTTCTTCATGCTGCTGTGGGAGATCACGCCGCTCGATCTGGGGCAGTCGGTTTGGGTGATCGCGCTCTGCTTCGTGCTCGATGACCTGCGCTATTACTGGGTGCACCGCTTCGGCCATCGCATCCGCTGGGTCTGGGCGTCTCATGTCAATCACCACTCCTCGCAGCAGTACAACCTGACCACGGCGCTGCGCCAGACATGGACCGGCACCTTCACCTTCATGATGATCGTGCGCGCGCCGCTGATCCTTCTCGGATTTCATCCGGCCATGGTTCTCTTCGTCGGCGGGCTCAACCTCATCTACCAGTTCTGGATCCATACCGAGGCCATTGGCCGGATGCCCCGCTGGTTCGAGTGGATCATGAACACGCCAAGCCATCACCGCGTCCATCACGGGCGCAATCCGCGCTATCTCGATTGCAATTATGCGGGCGTTTTCATCATCTGGGACAAGCTTTTCGGCACCTTCACCCCCGAAGACCCGGCTGAGCGCGTCGATTACGGCCTCGTGCACAATCTCGGCACGTTCAACCCGGTGCGTGTTGCCTTTCACGAATGGGTCGGCATTTTCCGCGACGTGACGCAGCCGGGGATCACCCTGCGCGACCGGCTGAATTACTGCCTGAAGCCGCCGGGCTGGAGCCATGACGGCAGCCGCCGCACCTCGGACCAGATCAAGGCGGCGCAGGTGGCGACGGCCAACCTGCCCGAGCGGTAAGCCGCCGATCACGGGGGGCGCACGGTGTTGTTATTTGACCGATCGTTCCAGATGTCGAACAGTGACCTTGCGTCGTTTCGCACCACTCACGGACCCTGACGGATATTGTCCCTTCTCGTCAGCAGAATAGCGGCTCTCCAGCGCCGCTTGTCTCTCCGGTGCCCTGTGCAAGGCCCATTACTCAAGCCTTGTGCAGGGTGCCGGAACCCTACCAGCCCCCCGAAAACGCCCGAAAGGCCAGCAGCGCGCCGCTCGTGATCGGCGCGGGATCGAGCCTGCCCGCCGCCACCGCCGCCGGATCGCGCGCCGCGCGGGAGAGCACCATTCCCGCCTCCCAGAGCGGCAGCAGCGCGGGGCGCGCGGCGCGCGACACCCCGGCGCGGTGCGCCCGCGCCGCGCGCAGATGCGCCAAGCCCTCTTGCGCCAAACGCCGCACGGCCTGCGCCCGCCCATCAGGCAGCGGCGCACGGCCCGCCGCCTCGAGCGCCGGGATTGCCCGCAACCAGTTCGCCAACCCGAGCGCCAGACCGGCGGGGCGCAACGCCTCCTCGCCCGCAGGCCCCAGCACCCGCGCCGCCACACGCATGAGGTTGCCCGACGTGGCATCGAGATAGGTCCAAAGGGCGGCCTCATCCGCGAAGGGCGCGCGCTCTATATCCGCGCGGCGCGCCTCGATCAGCGCATCGAGCAGGCGCGCGCCCGTCGCATCGAGCACCCCCGCCAGCGGCGTGGCAACCTCGTGCCGCCGCACCGCGCCGCCGCCCGCAATCTCGGCCAGCACATCGCGCCACCATTGCAGCCGCATTTCGGCGATCATCGGCTCCTTCGTCACCCAGGGCGCGCGCGCCACCTCGACGTTGAAGGCGTAGATCGGGAATAGCCGCCCGCGCGCCGCCACCGGCCCGGCCATGGTGGCGCGGAACCGGGACGGATCGGCGCGGCGCACCAGATCGGCGCAGGCGGTCAGATCGGCATCAAACACGCAGCAGCTTCCAGTTGATCGCATCCAGAAGCGCCTCGAAACTGGCATCGACGATGTTCGGGCTGACCCCCACCGTGGACCAGCGCCGCCCCTGCCCGTCCTCGCTGTCGATGATGACGCGGGTCGCCGCCTCGGTGCCGCCTTGGGTGATGCGCACCTTGAAATCCACCAGCCGCATATCCGCGATCTGGTCCTGATAGGGGCCCAGATCCTTGGCCAGCGCCTTGGCCAGCGCGTTGACCGGCCCCCGGTCACAGCCCTCGGCATCCATCGATTCAGAGACCGACAGCTTCTTCTCGCCACCCACCTTGACCACCACGACGGCCTCCGACAGGCTTACCATCCGGTCATACTTGTTCTTGCGCCGCTCCACCGTGACCTTGTAGCGCTTGACCTCGAAGAATTCGGGCATCTGCCCCAGTTCCTTGCGCGCGAGGATTTCGAAACTGGCTTGCGCGCTGTCATAGGTATAGCCCTCGTCCTCGCGTGTCTTGATCGTGTCGAGCAGACGCGCCAAGGCCGGATCACCCGGTTCTACCACAATCCCCGCCTCGCTCAGCCGCTGGCGCAGGTTCGACTGCCCGGCCTGATTGGACATCGGGATGATGCGCTGATTGCCGACCAGTTCGGGGGCGATATGCTCATAGGTGCTCGGGTCCTTGAGGATCGCGCTGGCATGAAGCCCCGCCTTGTGGGCAAAGGCCGAGGCCCCCACATAGGCCGCCTGCCGCAGCGGCACGCGGTTGAGGATCTCGTCCAACTGTCGGCTGATCGCGGTCAGGCCGCGCAGGCCGTCGCGCGTGACGCCGGTCTCATACCGGCTGGCATAGGGTTCCTTGAGCAGAAGCGTCGGGATGAGCGTGGTCAGGTTGGCATTGCCGCAGCGCTCGCCAAGGCCATTGAGCGTGCCTTGTATCTGGCGCACGCCTGCATCCACCGCCGCAAGGCTGCCCGCCACGGCAAGGCCCATATCGTCATGGGTGTGGATGCCAAGCCGGTCGCCGGGAATACCCGCGTCGATCACCTCGCTTACAATGCGCCCGATTTCCGTGGGCAGCGTGCCGCCATTGGTATCGCAGAGCACGATCCACCGCGCGCCCGCCTTCATCGCGGCGCGCAGGCAGGTCAGCGCATAGGCGGGATTGGCGGTGTAGCCGTCAAAGAAATGCTCCGCATCGAACAGCGCCTCGCGCCCCTCGGCCACCAGATGGGCGATGGATTTGGCGATATTGTCGGTGTTTTCCTCAAGCCCGATCCCGAGTGCTGCGGTGACGTGGAAATCATGGGTCTTGCCGACAAGGCATACGGCGCGCGTGCCCGCGTTGAGGACGGCGGCCAGCACGTCATCATTTTCCGCCGAGCGCCCCGCGCGCTTGGTCATGCCAAAGGCGGTAAGGCGTGCGCGGGTTGTGGGGGCCGCGTCGAAAAACGCGCTGTCCGTCGGGTTCGCCCCCGGCCAGCCGCCCTCGATATGATCGACGCCAAGCCGGTCGAGCGCATGGGCGATCTGGATTTTCTCCGGCGTGGAGAAACTGACACCTTGGGTCTGCTGCCCGTCGCGCAAGGTGGTGTCGTAGAGGTAGAGGCGCTCTTTAGTCATGCGGCACCCCGCGCGGACTCAAGGCGCGGCACGCGCCGCCGCGCGAGCGCCCGACCGCCCGTCGCACCAAAGGTGCGCCGCTTTTGATCGGCACGCCTCCGGCGTGACGGGCGGGCGCTTCTGCACCGGTGCAATCCTCACAATCGTTCAAGTATTTTGCGCCATAAACTGCCCCCCACAGCCCGAGCAGCGCCCCCCCGCGGTCGGGCCCTCGCGCGGCTGGTTGGCGGTGTGCGAAAGGGCGCATCATTTCAACGCCTCCAGCTTGGCGGGGTCGAAGTCGGGGCCGAGCGTGAAACTCGATGGCGAGCCTTTTCGGTCATTCACAATAACACCCGCAGCAACCAGAGCCTCGCGGATAGCGTCCGCAGTCCGGTAATCACGGACCGATTTTGCCTCATCACGTTTCAACATCATGGCTGCTATGAAATCATGATGAGGAGACTCACCAGCAGACCCAACCCCTAAACCTGATAAAACATGAAGTTCATCCCACCGATCTTCTGGCACAAGCCCCAGCCATTCCAGAGAAGCTGCAAAGCCGATGAGTTCTCGCGCTCTTCCATCCTTGTCCATCCGATGAAGAGCTGTAATGACGCTCGGAGTGTTCAAATCCTCCGCCAATGCTTCAACAACTGAAGGCGCAGGTTTCCAAACCCCCTGTTTTTTAAAAAGATGCACTAAATCAGCGCTGTACTGCGCCTTGACCAAAGCAAATACCCAGCTTTTTATAATTCGCTCCGCCTCCCGCGCCTTCTCCGCCGTCCAATCCATCGGCTTCCTGTAATGCGTGCTCAAAAACACGAACCGGATCACCTCCCCCGGCACGCCCTGATCCAGCAAATCCCGCACGGTGAAGAAATTGCCCAAGGACTTGGACATCTTCTTGCCCTCGACCTGCAACATCTCGTTATGCATCCAGACCTGCGCGAACCCGCCTTCGGGATGCGCGCAGCAGCTTTGCGCGATCTCGTTCTCGTGGTGGGGAAAGATCAGGTCATTGCCGCCACCGTGAATGTCAAACGACTCGCCCAGCAATTCATAACTCATCGCCGAGCATTCGATATGCCAGCCGGGCCGCCCACGCCCCCACGGGCTTTCCCACCCCGGCAGATCGTCGCCCGACGGCTTCCACAAAACGAAATCCATCGGGTTGCGCTTGTAGGGCGCCACCTCCACCCGCGCGCCCGCGATCATGTCCTCGACCGTGCGCCCCGAGAGCGCGCCATAGGCGGCATAGCTCTCGACGGCGAAAAGCACATGGCCCTCGGCGGCGTAAGCGTGGCCCTTGGCGATCAAATCCTCGATCATCGCCACCATCTGCGGGATAAAGGCGGTCGCGCGCGGCATGTGGTCCGGCTTGAGCGCCCCCAGCGCTTCCATATCGTCGAGAAACCACTGCGTCGTCTCGCCCGTGATCTCGGCAATCGAGCGGTCGCTCTCGGCGGCCCGCGCGTTGATCTTGTCATCCACATCGGTGAAATTGCGGGCATAGGTGACGTGCGCGGGCCCATAGACATGCCGCAAGAGCCGGTAGAGCACATCGAACACCACCACGGGCCGCGCATTGCCCAGATGCGCCCGGTCATAGACCGTCGGCCCACAGACATACATGCGCACATTCTTGTCATCGAGAGGCGCGAACACCTCCTTCTTGCGGGTGCGGGTGTTGTGCAGCTTGATCGTGGTCATGGTGGGCTCCCGAACAAATCGAGGCGGGCTTAGCATCATCAGGTGTCGCTTGGAACCACCGCGATGCTCACCCCTTGGGCGCGGCCTTGGGGGTGAATTCGCAGGTCACCGGCTTGATGTCGATGAGCGGCGTGCCGTCGAGACAATCCAGCCCGCGCACCACCAGCGTATCCCCCTCCACCGCCACCAGCCGCACCCGCGAGAGCCCGATCGGATTGGGCCGCTGCGGCGAGCGGAGCGCAAAGGTGCCGAAATAGCGCAGCCCGTCATTGCCGGGGTTCTGCACCACCAGATCGCGCCGCGCCCGGTCGAGCCAGTAGAGCAGATCGAGATGCTGATACTCGCCCACCCCCAGAAGCGCCTCGGCCCAGGGCGCGAACACCTCCACCCGGCAGTCGGGGCCGTCCTCGCGCCCCTGCCGGGGGCAGTCCTTGCGCTCGGTCCATGGCGTGTTGATACGCCCGATGAAATAGAGCGCCGCATCCGTGGGCGGCCCCGCCTCCACCAGCCTTTCGCCCGCGCGCACCCGGCTTTCCATTGCCCTGCCCCCGTTATTGCCAATCCCGCGCCCCTTCTCTAGCACTGGATCACACCCGGCACCACGAGGAGAGCGCCCCTTGTTCCAGAGTTTCACCGAGACCGCCCGCCCCGAACAGGGCCCGCCGCGCCTCGCGCAGTTGCGCCGCGCAATGGCCGAAGCGGGGCTTGCCGGCTATCTCGTACCGCGCGCCGACGCGCATCAGGGCGAATATGTCGCAGCCTGCGATGCGCGGCTGGCGTGGCTCACCGGGTTCACCGGATCGGCGGGGCTGTGCGTGGTTCTGGGTGATGTGGCGGGGGTGTTCGTCGATGGCCGCTACCGTGTGCAGGCGCGCGCGCAGGTGGACACGGACCATTTCACGCCGGTGGATGTCCCCGAGACGAAACCCGGTGGATGGCTGGCAGAGCATCTGCCCGAGGGCGGCGCGGTGGGGTTCGATCCGTGGCTCTTTACGCCCGAGCAGATCGAGGAACTGACCGCCGCCCTGCCCGAGGGTATTGGCCTGCAACCCGGCCCCAACCTCATCGACAGCATCTGGCCCGACCGCCCCGCCCCGCCCAAGGGCGCGATCCGGCCCTGGCCCGATGATCTGGCCGGGATGACCCATGCCGAGAAACGCGCGCGCCTGAGCGAGGGGCTGCGCAAGAGGGGCACCCGCGCGGCAGTGATCACGCTCAGCGATTCGATTGCCTGGCTGCTCAACATCCGGGGCAGCGACATCCCCCGCAACCCGGTGCCGCAGGGCTTTGCCATCCTGCACGATGACGGGCGGGTGGCGCTCTATGTCGATCACGCCAAGGTCAGTGCCCCCCTGCGCGCGCATTTCGGCGAGGATGTCAGCCACGGTGCCCCGTTCAAGTTCGAGCACGCGCTCGACGCCCTCAAAGGCCCCGTGCTGCTCGACCGCAAGAGCGTGCCGGTTCGGGTTGTCACCCGGCTAGAGGCCGCGAATGTGCCCATTCTCTGGGGCGATGATCCCTGCATCCTGCCCAAGGCGCAGAAAACCCCGGCCGAGATCAAGGCCACGCGCGCGGCCCATCTGCGCGACGGCATGGCGATGTGCGAATTCCTGGCGTGGTTCGACGCGCAGCCCCCCGGCACGCTGACCGAAATCGACGTGGTGACGCGGCTGGAGGCCTGCCGCGCCGAGACCGGGCAACTCCTTGACATCAGTTTCGACACGATCGCAGGCTCTGGCGCCAACGGCGCACTGCCGCATTACCGGGTCAGCGAGGCCAGCAATCGCACCCTGCAAGATGGCGACCTGCTGGTGCTGGACAGCGGCGGGCAATATCTGGACGGCACCACCGACATCACCCGCACCCTGCCCGTGGGCGCGCCGGGGCAAGAGGAACGCGCGGCCTTTACCCGCGTGCTGCAAGGCATGATCGCCATCTCCCGCCTGCGGTTTCCCAAGGGTCTTGCGGGGCGCGATCTCGATGCGCTGGCGCGCTATCCGCTGTGGCTGGCCGATCAGGATTACGGCCACGGCACCGGGCACGGCGTGGGCGTCTATGCCTGCGTGCATGAAGGACCGCAGCGCCTGTCGCGGGTCTCGGATGTGCCGCTCGCACCCGGCATGATCCTCTCGAACGAGCCGGGCTATTACCGCGAGGGGGCCTTCGGCATCCGCATCGAGAACCTGATCGTGGTGCGCGAGGCCGCCCCCGTGAGCGGCGGTGACGGCGCGACGCAGCTTGACTTTGAAACGCTCACCTTCGCGCCCATCGACCGCCGCCTGATCGAGGCCGGGATGCTCTCGACGGCAGAGCGCGACTGGCTTGATCGCTACCACGCCGCCTGCCGCGACAAGATCGGCCCTCTGCTTTCCAAACCCGCGCGGCTATGGTTGGATCACGCGACGCAACCTCTTTGACATAATTCTGTGAGCTTCCGGCGGCAGACCGGGGGCCATGACCGCATAGGGAAGGAACGACAGATGGCCAAGATCACGATTCGCAAGGCAGACGGCACCTGGAGCGTGCGCGCAGGCGGCGCGGTCCTTGCCGAGAGCCGCAACGCGCTGGAGCTGACCGAGGGCGACTATCCCTTCGTGATCTATTTCCCGCGCGAGGATATCGCCATGGCCTTTCTCGACGAGAGCGCGCAGATGAGCCATTGCCCCTTCAAGGGCGACGCGCGCTATTTCTCGATCGTGACCAAAAGCCAGACCCTGACCAACGCCGCCTGGAGCTATGAAGCGCCCAGACCGGAGGTGGCAGAGATCAAGGACCACATCGCCTTCTACGCCACCGATACGGTCGCGGTGGAGCGGGTGTGAGACAACCGCCCTCCCCGCTTGCACTGGCGCATACCTTACGCTAGGAGGCGCGGCACGGGTGATTAGCTCAGTTGGTAGAGCGCTTCGTTTACACCGAAGATGTCGGGAGTTCGAGTCTCTCATCACCCACCACGCGCTCAGCCATGCTCCTCCTTCGACACCGCCGCCAGCGCGCGGTTATAGGCCTTGAGCGCATCGACATGGAACAGCGCCCCGAGCAGTTCGGGAGGGGCCTCGCCCCCCGAGAGGGTGACCACCGGCAGGAACGGCACGCCCGCGCGGTCAAAGGCGGGCATGGCCGTCTCGAGCGTGGCCTTGGCGTCGAGATAAAGCCCCTGTTCGATGAGTGACCAGCATTGCTCGTCGGACGCTGCGCGCTCGTGATCGGGCGGACGCATGAGGCGGGTGACGCGGAACATCGCCAGCAGGTAATCCTGCGGTCCTGCGGCCAGCCGGATTCCCCGGCGCATGAGCTGCGTAAGGAAAAACGACCGCTTGACCAGCCGAGACCCGAGCGCCGTCGAGGTCGAGACCGCGACCATCACTGCCAGCCCTGTCTGCCAGTCGCCGGTCAACTCGAACACGATGAGCGTGGTCGAGATCGGCGCACCCAGCACCGCCGCCGCCACCGCCCCCATCCCCGCCAGCGCATAGAGTGTGTAGGCCCCGGAATAGTCGGGCACGAGCGAGGTGGCGACATGGCCAAAGGCCAGCCCCGTCAGCGCCCCCACCATCAGCGAAGGCGAGAACACGCCGCCCCCCATGCGCCCGCCGATGGTGATGGCCACCGCCACCACCTTGAGCACGGCGAATATGATCGCCTCATGCCAGATCAGCTTGCCGGTCAGCGCGGCGGAGGTGGTCTCGTATCCCACGCCGATGATATGCGGGAAAAAGATCGCCATTCCCCCAAGGAGCAGCCCCGCCCCCGCCGGCCGCAGCCAGCGCGGCACGCGCAGGCGCAGTTGCAGATGCCCCGCCGCGTCCTCGGCCAGAAAGATCGCCATCATCATCAGCGCCGCCACCAGCCCGCAGACCAGCCCGAGGATGAGAAAGGCAGGCAGTTCGACATAGAATTCCAGCGCGCTTGTCCCCGGCAGGCTGAACTCGGTCACATCGCCAAAGAACATGCGGTTGATCACTGTGCCCGCCACCGAGGCGATCACGATGGGCGCGAAGGCATGAACCGCGAAATGCCGCAAAACCACCTCGAGCGCGAAAAGCGCGCCCGCGATCGGCGCATTGAACGAGGCCGAGACGGCGGCGGCCACGGCACATCCCAGAAGGTCGCGCCCTGTGATGCCATCGGCATGGATGCGCTCGGCCACCCAGGACGAGATCACGCCCGCCAGATGGACCACCGGCCCCTCGCGCCCCGACGAGCCGCCCGCGCCGAGCGTGATCAGCGAGGCGGCAGCCGAGGCCAGCCCCTCGCGCCGCTCCACCCGCCCCTCGGTGAGCGCCGCGCCCTCGATCACATCGGCGACCGAGCGCACGCGCCCGTCCGGCGTGAAGCGGTGCAGGATCTGCCCCACGACCAGCCCCCCTGCCACGGGGATCAGCAACACCCAATACCACGGCATGTGCTCGGCCAGAGACTGCAACCGCGCCACGTCACCGGTCTGGTAGAGCAGACCCTCCAGCGCCGCGATCCCCTTGCGGAAGGCGACCGCCGCGAACCCCGCCGCGATCCCGACAAGAAGCGCGATCACCCAGAACTGGAACTGGCTGGGGCCGCGCTTGCGCATCAGCCGCCAACCCTCGCGCAGGCGGACAATCGCCGCCCGGCGCTGGCGCGCGACAAACGATCTGTTCCTTGCCTGCGTCACGCCTTCATCCGACCGGACCTTCTCGCGCCCGCTTTCGCGTCGCGCCGTCTTCGCCTAGGGTGTGTCGACACGCACGACCGAAGGTAGCCCCATGGACACGCAGACCGCTCTTGCCGACCTCTCCTCCTTCCTAGGCCAACGGCTCAGCCGCTCCAAGTCCGATCTGGACCTGCACGGCGCGAGCGAGTCCTATTTCCCACTCAGTCCGCCCGATGCCGTGGCCTATCCCGAGACCACCGAGGAGGTCGCGCGCATCGTCGCCGCCTGCGCGCGGGCGCGCGTGCCGGTGGTGGGCTGGGGCACGGGCACCTCGCTCGAGGGGCAGGCGCAGGCGTTTTCCGGCGGGGTGGTGGTGGATTTCTGCCGCATGAACCGGGTTCTGGAGGTGGCGCAGGCCGACATGGTGGCGCGCGTGCAGCCCGGTGTGACCCGCGAGGCGCTCAATGAGGAGTTGCGCGCGACAGGGCTGATGTTCCCGGTCGATCCCGGCGCCAATGCCTCGCTCGGCGGCATGGCCTCGACCCGCGCCAGCGGCACCACCGCGGTGCGCTATGGCACGATGCGCGACAATGTTCTGGGGCTGGAGGTCGTGACCGCGAGGGGCGAGGTGATCCGCACCGGCACGGCGGCGCGCAAATCCTCGGCGGGCTATGACCTCACCGCGCTTTTCGTGGGTGCCGAGGGCACGCTTGGCCTCATCACCGAATTGACGCTGCGGTTGCGCGGCCAGCCCGAGGCGATCTCGGCGGCGGTCTGCGCCTTCGAGAGCGTGACAGACGCGGTGGAGACGGTGATCGACACCATCCAATGCGGTATTCCCATGGCACGGATCGAGCTTCTGGACGCGGACAGCGTGCGCGCGGTCAATGCCTATGCGAAAATGCGCCTGCCCGAAAAACCCCATCTGCTGCTGGAATTCCACGGCAGCCCGACGGGCGTCACCGAACAGGCCGAGGCCTTTGGCGCGATTGCCGCCGATCACCACGGCTCGGGCTTCGACTGGGCGGTGAGGCCCGAGGCGCGCAAGGCGCTCTGGACCATGCGCCACAATGCCTATTACGCCGTGCTGGCCAGCCGTCCGGGCGCGCGCGCCATCGTCACCGATATCTGCGTGCCGATCTCGCGTCTGGCCGAGGCGATCGAGGAGACGCGCGCCGATCTGGCGCAATCGGGCGTGCACGGGCCGATCCTGGGCCATGTCGGCGACGGCAATTTCCACGCCACGCTGCTGGTCCGCGAGGGCGACGCGGAAGAGCTGTCCCGCGCCAAGGCCGCCGCCGAACGCATGGTCGAGCGTTCGCTGGCCATGGGCGGCACCTCGACGGGCGAGCATGGCATCGGCGTGGGCAAGCTGGGCTATATGGCGCGCGAACACGGGGGCGGCTGGGCGATGATGGGGGCGATCAAGGCCGCGCTCGATCCTGACAACATCATGAACCCCGGCAAGCTGGTGCCGCCGCGCAACTGAGGCGGCTTGCCCTTTGACGCGCGCGCGGGCAAAGACGGGGCATGAGCACCCTGCCCCAGACCCGTGGCGCGCTGACGCCTGCGCGCGCGCTATCCGATCTTACCTGGCTGCGCGTCGGCGGGCCTGCCGACTGGCTGTTTCAGCCTGCCGACATGGACGATCTGTGCGGCTTTCTCTCGGCCCTTGACGCGAATATCCCGGTCTTTCCCATGGGCGTCGGCTCCAACCTCATCGTGCGCGACGGCGGTATTCGCGGCGTGGTGATCCGGCTCGGGCGCGGCTTCAACGCGATCCGGGTGGCGGGGGGACACGTCACCGCCGGGGCGGCGGCGCTCGATGCGCATGTGGCGCGGCGCGCGGCGGAGGCGGGCATTGACCTTACGTTCCTGCGCACCATTCCGGGCAGCATCGGCGGCGCCGTGCGGATGAATGCAGGATGCTACGGCGCGTATGTCGCCGATCACCTGATCGGGGCGCAGGCGGTGACGCGGGCGGGCGCGGTGGTGACGCTCACCCCCGATGATCTGGCCTTCGGCTATCGTCACAGCCACCTGCCCGAGGGCTGGGTCATCACCGAGGCCACATTCAAGGGCCATCCGGGCGCGCCCGAGGCGCTGGCCGCGAAGATGGCAGACCAGATCGCCCGCCGCGACGCAAGCCAGCCCACGAAAGAGCGCAGCGCGGGCAGCACCTTTCGCAATCCCGCAGGCTTCAGCAGCACGGGACGCGCCGACGATATGCACGATCTCAAGGCCTGGTCGGTGATCGACGCGGCCGGACTGCGCGGCGCGCGGCGCGGGGGGGCGCAGATGAGCGAGAAACATCCCAATTTCCTCATCAACACCGGCGGGGCCACCGCCGCCGATCTGGAGGGACTTGGCGAGGACGTGCGAAAAAGGGTTTTCCAAAACAGCGGAATAGCGTTAGAGTGGGAAATCATGAGGGTCGGCGAACCGGCCCCTGACAGCGGCACATAAAAACAGCCGCGATCGAGCAGAAAACAAAACAACACGGGCCACGGTCAGGCTCGGGATATCGAGGCACAGGTTTGGGTCGTTCGGGCAGAACTTCCCCGTTGGTTGCGGTGATAATGGGCGGTCCCTCGGCAGAACGCGAGGTGTCGCTGTCCACGGCAAGTGGGTGTATCGCGGCGTTACGGGAGGCAGGTTATCAGGTGGCCGAGGTGGACGCCGGGTCCGATCTGTGCGCGCGCCTGCAAGAGATGTCCCCCGATGTGGTCTTCAATGCCCTCCATGGCCGCTGGGGCGAGGATGGCTGCGTTCAGGGCCTGCTGGAATGGCTGCGCATCCCCTACACCCATTCGGGCGTCCTGTCCTCGGCGCTGGCCATGGACAAGGACCGCGCCAAGGCCGCCTATCGCGCCGCCGGTCTGCCGGTGGTGGACAGCGTTCTGGCCCCCCGCGACGAGGTGCGCGCGCGCCACGTCCTGCCCCCGCCCTATGTGGTCAAGCCCAATAACGAGGGCTCTTCGGTGGGTGTCTACCTCGTGCATGACGCGGCCAATGCGCCGCCGCAGCTTTCGGACGCGATGCCCGAGGTGGTGATGGTCGAGACCTTCGCGCCGGGGCGCGAGTTGACCACCACGGTGATGGGTGACCGCGCCTTGACCGTTACCGATATATTGACCGATGGCTGGTATGACTATGACGCGAAATACAAGCCCGGAGGCTCGCGCCATGTCATCCCCGCCGATCTGCCGCCCGAGATTTTCGCGGCCTGCCTCGACTATGCCCTGCGCGCGCACAACGCGCTTGGCTGCCGCGGGGTGAGCCGGACCGATTTCCGCTGGGACGAGACGCGCGGCCTTGACGGCCTGATCCTCCTGGAGACCAACACGCAGCCGGGCATGACCCCCACCTCGCTGGTGCCCGAACAGGCGCAGGCGATGGGAATCTCGTTTCCCGAACTGGTCCGCTGGATGGTGGAGGATGCGTCATGCGACCGGTGATCCCGCGCACCGATCCCGCGCCCTCGCGCCTCAGCTACCGGCTGGAGCGGATGCGGCTGACGCCGGTCTATCGTCGTCTGTTCCGGCTGGGGGCACCGGTCCTGCTGATCGCGGGCCTTGCGGGCGGGTATCTCGCCGATGCCGAGCGGCGCGACGACCTGGCCGAACGCTTTGCTGACCTCCGTCGCCAGATCGAGACCCGCCCCGAATTCATGGTGCACCTCATGGCACTCGAAGGCGCGAGCGCGGGGGTGCAGGAGGATATCCACGAGATTTTCCCCTATGACCTGCCCGCCAGTTCCTTTGATCTGGACCTGCAAGCGATCCGCGCCATGGTCGAGGAGCTGCCCGCCGTCGCGCGCGCCAATGTGCGCATAAGGCAGGGCGGCACCCTCGTGATCGAGATCACCGAGCGGGTGCCGGTGGCGCTGTGGCGCACAGGGACCGGGATCGACGTGCTCGACCTGACCGGCGCGGTAATCGCCAGCATCCGTGACCGTGCCGAGCGGCCCGACCTGCCGGTGCTCTCCGGCGCGGGGGCGGATCGCGCGGTCGCGCAGGCGCTCGACATTCTCGTGGCGGCGCGGGCGCTCAAAGACCCGGTGCGCGGCCTCGTGCGGATGGGCGAGCGGCGCTGGGATCTGGTCCTTGGCGATGGCAAGCGGGTGCTCCTGCCCGAGGCCGAGCCGGTGCGCGCCCTTGAACGGGTGATCGTGCTCGACAAGTCCAACGAGATGCTGGAACGCGATCTGCTCACCATCGACATGCGGCTTGGCACGCGCCCTACGGTGCGGCTGAGCGCGGCGGCCACCGAGGAATGGTGGCGCATCACAAGCGCCGACGGCGCGACAGACAACTCCTCGGGGGCAACGGGCAGATGATCGAGCTTTACGAATCCCAAAGAGCGATGCGCGCGATGCGCAAGGCGGCGATCCAGCGCGGCGTGGTCGCCGTGCTGGACGTGGGAACGTCCAAGATTTCCTGTCTGGTGCTGCGTTTTGACGGCACGGGCCGCTTTGCCGAGGCCGAGGAGGTCGGGCGCATGGCGGGGCAAGCCGGGTTCCGGGTGATCGGGGCCGCGACGACACGCTCGCGCGGGGTGCGTTTCGGCGAGATCGAGGCCATGGCCGAAACCGAACGCGCCATCCGCACCGCGCTTCAGGCCGCGCAGAAAATGGCGCAGATCAGGGTTGACCATGTCATTGCCTGTTTCTCGGGGGCAGGTCCGCGCAGCTATGGGCTGGCGGGCGAGGTCGAGGTGGCCGATCACACCGTGAGCGAGCAGGATGTCAGCCGCGTGCTCAGCGCCTGCGACGTGCCCGAGATCGGCGAGGGGCGCGAGGTGCTTCATGCGCAGCCGGTGAATTTCGCGCTCGATCACCGCTCCGGCCTGATCGATCCGCGCGGGCAGATCGGCAACACCCTCACCACCGACATGCACATGCTCACCGTCGATGCGGTGGCGATCCAGAACCTTGCCCATTGCGTCAAGCGCTGCGATCTGGAACTCGCGGGCGTGGCAAGCTCGGCCTATGTCGCGGGGATCGCCGCGCTGGTCGAGGACGAGCAGGAACTGGGTGCGGCCTGCATCGACCTTGGCGGCGGCACGTCCGGCGTGTCGATCTTCATCAAGAAACACATGATCTATGCGGATTCGGTCCGCATGGGCGGCGAGCATGTGACCAATGACATTTCCATGGGCCTTCAGGTGCCGCAGGCCATCGCCGAGCGGATCAAGACCTTCTATGGCGGCCTTGTCGCCACCGGCATGGACGACCGCGAGATGATCGAGATCGGCGGCAATACCGGCGATTTCGAGCGCGACCGCCGACAGGTGAGCCGCGCCGAACTGATCGGCATCATGCGCCCGCGCGTCGAGGAGATCCTCGAGGAGGTGCGCGCGCGGCTTGATGCGGCGGGGTTCGATCACCTGCCCAGCCAGCAGATCGTGCTCACCGGGGGCGGCAGCCAGATCCCCGGCCTCGACGGGTTGGCCAGCCGCATTCTGGGCCAGCGCGTGCGCCTCGGGCGGCCCTTGCGCGTGCATGGACTGCCGCAGGCCGCAACCGGCCCGGCCTTCGCCAGCGCGGTCGGCATGTGCCTTTTCGCGGCCAACCCGCAGGACGAATGGTGGGATTTCGAGATCCCCGTGGACCGCTACCCGGCGCGCTCGCTCAGGCGTGCGGTCAAGTGGTTTCGGGACAACTGGTAACCGCAAGATGTGGGCATTTCGGCGAAATCCCGCGAAAATCGGTGAAAATATGGCCATATCTGGTGGTCAGAACGTGTTTTTTTGGTGACGATCGGCCTAACCATCGGTAAGAATGGGGGCAATCAGGCGGAAAACGGCCCGCGAACGCGGCCCACAGGACAGGCGGACAGAGCAATGGCACTCAATCTTTCAATGCCCGGACATGACGAACTGAAGCCCCGGATCACCGTCTTCGGTGTCGGTGGTGCCGGCGGCAACGCGGTCAACAACATGATCGAGAAGCAGCTCGACGGCGTCGATTTCGTCGTGGCCAACACCGATGCGCAGGCCCTGAGCCAAAGCCAGGCGGAAAACCGCATCCAGCTTGGTGTGAAGGTGACCGAGGGGCTTGGCGCGGGTGCCAAGGCCAGCATCGGCGCCGCCGCCGCCGAAGAAAGCATCGAGCAGATCGTCGATCACCTCGCGGGCGCGCACATGTGCTTCATCACCGCGGGCATGGGCGGCGGCACCGGCACGGGTGCTGCCCCGATCATCGCGCAGGCCGCGCGCGAACTGGGCGTGCTGACCGTGGGCGTCGTCACCAAGCCCTTCCAGTTCGAGGGTGCCAAGCGGATGCGTCAGGCCGAGGAAGGTGTCGAGGCGCTGCAAAAGATGGTCGATACGCTCATCATCATCCCCAACCAGAACCTGTTCCGCCTCGCCAACGAAAAGACCACCTTCACCGAGGCGTTCAGCATGGCGGATGACGTGCTCTATCAGGGCGTCAAGGGCGTGACCGACCTGATGGTGCGGCCCGGCCTCATCAACCTCGATTTCGCCGATGTGCGCGCGGTGATGGACGAGATGGGCAAGGCAATGATGGGCACCGGCGAGTCGGATGGCGAGGATCGCGCCGTTCAGGCCGCCGAGAAGGCCATCGCCAACCCGCTTCTGGACGAGATCAGCCTGCGCGGCGCGCGCGGCGTGCTCATCAACATCACCGGCGGGCATGACCTGACGCTCTTCGAACTTGACGAGGCCGCCAACCGTATCCGCGAAGAGGTGGACCCGGACGCCAACATCATCGTCGGCTCGACGCTCGATACCGCCATGGAAGGCCGGATGCGCGTGAGCGTGGTCGCCACCGGCATCGACGCGCGCGACGCCTCCGGCGACCTGCCGGTGCCGCGCCGCTCGCTCGCGCAGCCGCTCAGGCAGCCCGAAGCGGTGGAAGAGGCCGTCCATGCCGCGCCTGCCGCCGTGGCCCAGACCGCAACGCCCGCGCAAACCGAGCCGTCGCTCTTCGATCAGGTCGAGGAAGCGCCGGTTGCCGCCCATACCGATGACGAGGACGAGGACGGCCTGCCGCGCCCCGCCTATCAGCCCCGCGCCGAAGAGCAGGTGGCGCCGGAGCCGGTCGACACCGATATCGAGGACGAGCTTGACAGCTATCTCGCGCCGCGTCCGCGCGCACCCGGCACCCCCACGGATGAGGCGATGCGCCGCCTCCATGCCGCTGTCGGCAAGACCCAGCAACAGCCGCAGCAGCGCCGCCCGGTCCCACCGGCAGACCACGCAACGGCATCGGAAGAGCGGCCGCGCTTCGGCATCAATTCGCTCATCAACCGGATGACCGGTCAGGCCGCACCCGAGGCGGCGCGTCCGGCGCGTCAGCAACCGACCATCCAGACCGCGCACGCGCCCCAGCCCGCGCCCCGCGCGCAGGAAGAGGAAGACCAGATCGAAATCCCGGCCTTCCTGCGCCGTCAGGCCAACTGAGCCGCGCGAGACGAGGCGCAGGGCCGCCCAAAAGGGCGGCCCTTTGCGTTGGGCAAGGGCCGCGTGTCATGCAGGGCACGACCCCGAAGCGCGGTGATGACAGCACTTGCCAAAGACGTTTTGCACCGCGAACATATGTGTTAGAGCGTGGCAACGGCGGGGCGTTCCGCTCATTTGAATCACGACGGGAAGAATGCGCATGACAATCGGCAAGGGTCCGGGGCGGATCGCGGGAGCGGCGTTTTTGGTGCTGGTGCTGGCGGGCTGCGATGGCGGCGTGAGCGTCGAGCGCGGCAATATCGACTATGAGCAGTTCACCGCGCAGCAGATCTTCGAGCGCGGCGAATTCGATCTCGAGCGCCGCAAGCCGAAACTCGCGGCACAAAGCTTTGCCGAGGTCGAGCGGCTTTATCCCTATTCCGCTTTCGCCAAGCGGGCGATCATCATGCAGGCCTTTGCCCATCATCAGGACAAGGAATACGAACAGAGCCGCGCCGCCGCGCAGCGCTATATCGATTTCTTCCCCGCCGATGAGGACGCGGCCTATGCGCAATACCTGCTCGCGCTCAGCTATTATGACCAGATCGACGAGGTCGGGCGCGATCAGGGCCTGACCTTTCAGGCGCTGCAATCGCTGCGCGAGGTGATCGAGCGTTACCCCGACAGCGAATATGCCAATCCGGCCATGCTGAAATTCGATCTGGCCTTCGATCATCTGGCCTCCAAGGAAATGGAGGTCGGGCGGTATTACCTCAAGCGTGACAATTTCGCCGCCGCCGTCAACCGTTTCCGCGTGGTGGTGGAGGATTTCCAGACCACGACCCAGACACCCGAGGCGCTGCACCGGCTGGTGGAATCCTATCTCTCGCTCGGGCTGGTGGACGAGGCGCGCACGGCAGGCGCGATCCTTGGCCACAATTTCCGCAGCACGGCGTGGTACGAGGACAGTTACAAACTCCTGACCGGGCAGGGCCATACCCTCGAGGCAACGGGCGACAACTGGCTTCGGGCGATCTATCGCCAGACCGTTCAGGGCCAGTGGCTCTGAGGGCGGGCGGGCGATCCCCCTGCCCCATGGATTGACCGGATGCTGCGCGCGCTCGATATCCGCGACATGCTCATCATAGACCGGCTGGAGCTTGGCTTCCGGCCGGGCCTCAATGTGCTGACCGGCGAGACCGGCGCGGGCAAGTCCATCCTGCTCGATTGCCTGGGCTTCGTGCTGGGCTGGCGCGGGCGGGCCGATCTGGTGCGCACCGGGGCCGAGCGAGGCGAGGTGGTTGCCGAATTCGTGCTGGGCCCCGATCATCCGGCGCGCGCCGTTCTGGTCGAGGCGGGGCTTCCCGATGAGGATGACCTGATCCTGCGCCGGGTGAACGGTGCGGACGGGCGCAAGACCGCGTGGGTCAACGATCGCCGCGTCTCGGGCGAGGTGCTGCGACAGCTATCGGCGACGCTGGTGGAACTGCACGGCCAGCACGATGACCGCGGCCTGCTCGATCCGCGCGGGCATCGCGACATGCTCGATACCTTCGGCGCTCTGGAGGAAGCGCGCGCGGCGGTGCGCGCGGCCTGGCGTGCGCGCGCAGCGGCACAGAAGTCGCTCGACACGGCGGAGGCGGAGCTGGCCGGGATCCGCGCCGAGGAGGACTTCCTGCGCCACGCGGTCGGAGAACTGGACAGGCTCGATCCGCAGCCCGGAGAGGAGGCCGACCTCGACACGCGCCGCCGCCGGATGCAGGGGGCCGGACGTATCCGCGAGGACATCGTCCGCGCCGCGCAGGCGCTTGGCCCGGAGGGGGCCGAGGGCGCGGCGGGCGAGGCGCTCCGCTGGCTCGACGGCGCGGCGGAAAAGGCCGAGGGGCGGCTTGACGGGGCGCTTGCGGCGCTGACGCGCGCGCTGGTAGAGCTTGACGAGGCAGGCCGCGAGACGGCGCAGGCACTCGACGCGCTCGACTTCGACCCGCTCGATCTGGAAAGCTGCGAAGAGCGGCTCTTTGCCATTCGCGGGCTGGCGCGCAAGCATGGCGTGATGCCCGATGATCTGGCGGGCTTTGCGGACACATTGCGCGCGCGGCTTGCGGCGCTCGATGCGAGCGAAGGCGATCTGGCGGGGCTGCACGCGGCGCGTGACGCGGCGGCGCGGCGCTATGACGAGGCGGCCACGACGCTGACCGAGGCCCGCAATGAAGCCGCGGCGCGGCTTGACGCCGCGGTGATGGCAGAGCTTGCCCCGCTCAAGATGGAGCGCGCGATCTTTACCACAGAGATCACGGGGGCCGAGCCGGGGCCGCAGGGGCGCGACATGGTAAGCTTTACCGTCGCCACCAATCCCGGCGCGCCCTCGGGGCCGATCAGCCGCATCGCCTCGGGCGGCGAGTTGAGCCGCTTCCTTTTGGCGCTCAAGCTTTGTCTTGCCGGGCCGGATGCGGGCCTGACCATGATCTTCGACGAGATCGACCGGGGTGTCGGCGGTGCCACGGCGGATGCGGTCGGACGCAGGCTCGGGCGTCTCGCGGCAGACGGTCAGGTGCTGGTGGTCACGCATTCACCGCAGGTGGCGGCGCGCGGGGCGCATCACTGGCGGGTGGAAAAGCGGGTGGAGGGGGATGTCACCCTCTCGACCGTGCGCGCCCTCACCGGCCCTGCGCGCGTGGACGAGATCGCGCGGATGCTCTCGGGCGAGCGGATCACCCCCGAGGCGCGCGCGGCGGCCGAGGCGCTGCTGACGGGGTAGTATTTCACGCCTGACACAAGGGGTGCGATGCTGCGCGAGGGGAACGTTGATGGCCTGACGGGGACGTCCGTCACGTAACCCCCGCGCGGAATCAAGGCGTGCTTGCACGCCGCCGCGCGAGCGCCCGACCGCCCCGTCGCACCGAAGGTGCGCCGCTTGTAATCGGCACGCCTCCGGCGTGACGGGCGGGCGCTTCTGCAACGTCAAAATCCCTTCAATCGTTCCAGTATTTGGCACCATAAAGCGCCCACCAAAGCCCGAGCAGCGCCCACCCGCGGTCGGGCCCTCGCGCGGCTCCACCAATGTCAGATTCAGGCCATTCGCGACGCTTGCCACACCGCTTTGTTCAGCATGGCAAGCCGCATCACCCTTGGGCACCATCTTTCAGATGTCGACCACGCGGCCTTACGCCACGTCCACCGAATAGCTTTCGATCACCGTGTTGGCGAGCAGCTTCTCGCACATCGCGGTGACCGTGGCGCGGGCCTTGTCGGCGTCGGTCTCGGCCAGATCAAGCTCGATCACCTTGCCCTGACGCACGCCCTGCACGCCGTCAAAACCAAGCTGGCCAAGCGCGTGGCGCACCGCCTCGCCCTGCGGGTCGAGAACGCCGGTCTTGAGCATCACATGCACGCGGGCTTTCATCGGCGGTCTCCTTTCAGTTGATCAGCGTCGGACGCGCCATCGGCGTGGCACCCTTTGGCATGACACCAAGGCGGGTCGCCACTTCGGTATAGGCATCCGTCAGCGATCCAAGATCGCGGCGGAACACGTCCTTGTCGAGCTTTTGCCCGGTCTTGATGTCCCACAGGCGGCAACTGTCCGGGCTGATTTCATCGGCCACGATCAGGCGCTGGAAATCGCCCTCGTAGACGCGGCCCACCTCGATCTTGAAATCGACAAGCTTGATGCCCACGCCATACATAACACCGGCCAGGAAGTCATTGACCCGCAGCGCGAGGCTGAGGACATCGTCCATGTCCTGCTGGCTGGCCCAGCCGAAGGCGGCGATATGTTCCTCGGTCACCAGCGGATCGCCCAGCTTGTCGTCCTTGAGGCAATATTCGACGATCGGGCGCGGCAATTGCGTGCCTTCCTCCATGCCCAGACGCTTGGCCATGGAACCGGCGGCATAGTTGCGCACGATCACCTCCAGCGGGATGATCTCGCAGGCGCGCACAAGCTGTTCGCGCATGTTCATCCGGCGGATGAAATGCGTGGGCACGCCGATGGTGTTCAGCCCGGTCATGAAATATTCCGAGAGCATGTTGTTGAGCACGCCCTTGCCCTCGATCACGGCCTTCTTCTCGGCATTGAAGGCGGTGGCGTCGTCCTTGAAATACTGGATGATCGTGCCCGGTTCGGGCCCTTCATAGAGAACCTTGGCCTTGCCTTCGTATATTTTCTTGCGCCGTGCCATGGAAACTCCGTCGCTGGGGGTGGGATGCGGACACGCCGCCTCGATGCGCTCTCATAGTGCAAGCCCCGCCCTGTCGCAAGGTGTCGCAAGACCGCCCTGCCCCTTGCCCTCGGGGCGCACAGACGGCATATCGGGGGCGATGCCAACCAGTGCAAGGGAACCGGCCCGATGACCACCTTTGATGACCGCGAAAGCGCGTTCGAGAACAAGTTCGCCCATGACGAGGAAATGAAGTTCCGCGCCGAGGCCCGCCGCAACAAGCTTCTGGGGCTCTGGGCTGCGGAATTGCTGGGCAAGACCGGCGAGGACGCCAATACCTACGCGCTTGAAGTCGTGAAATCCGATTTCGAGGAAGCGGGTCACGAGGATGTGGTGCGCAAGGTGGCGGGCGATCTGGGCGATATCGCCGATGCCGACACGATCCGCGCCAAGATGGAAGAGCTTTTGCTGGTGGCCAAGGGGCAACTGGTCAAGGAAGTCTGAGGGGCTGCGGCGCGATTCATTCAAACGCGCCTCACCATTTACATGAAGATTTCGCATTTGCCTTTGCCCGCGCGCGCGGGCAAGGGTCAGGTCTGTTTGAGACAGGGAACCCCCGATATGACCGACGCGCTGACCAAGATGCTCGCCTCCCGCGACTGGATTCTCGCCGACGGCGCGACGGGAACGAACCTCTTCAACATGGGGCTGCAATCGGGCGATGCGCCGGAGATGTGGAATGACGAACACCCCGACCGTATCCGCACGCTCTACAAGGGCGCGGTGGACGCAGGCAGCGACCTGTTCCTGACCAATTCCTTTGGCGGTAATGCCGCGCGGTTGAAACTGCATGGCGCGCAAAGGCGCGCGCGCGAATTGTCGCGCATCTCCGCCGAGATCGGGCGCGAGGTGGCCGATACCTGCGAGCGGGCGGTGATCGTGGCGGGCTCCGTCGGGCCGACGGGCGAGATCATGGCACCCATGGGCGCGCTCACCCATGACCTGGCGGTGGAGATATTCCATGAGCAGGCCGAGGGCCTCAAGGAAGGCGGGGCCGATGTGCTCTGGCTCGAGACGATCAGCGCGCCCGAGGAATACCGCGCCGCTGCCGAGGCGTTTGCGCTGGCCGGAATGCCGTGGTGCGGCACGATGAGTTTCGACACGGCGGGGCGCACAATGATGGGCGTCACCTCCGAGGAACTGGCGAAGCTGGTGGAGAAGCTGGCCAATCCGCCGCTGGCCTTCGGGGCCAATTGCGGCGTGGGGGCGTCGGACCTCTTGCGCACCGTCTTGGGCTTTGCCGCGCAGGGCACGGAGCGGCCCGTGATCGCCAAGGGCAATGCCGGTATCCCGAAATACCACGACGGCCATATCCATTATGACGGCACGCCGGACCTCATGGCCGAATATGCCGTTCTGGCGCGCGATGCGGGGGCGACGATCATCGGCGGCTGCTGCGGCACCATGCCCGAACACCTGTCGAAAATGCGCGCGGCGCTGGAAGAGCGCCCGCGCGGCCCGCGCCCGACGCTCGATCAGATCACCGAGGCGCTCGGCGCGTTTTCCTCGGCGGGCGACGGCACTGGCGACGATACGGCCCCCGCACGCCGCACCCGGCGGCGGCGCGCCTAAAGATCGCGCAGCACCTTCGGCAATGCCTCGGGCAGGTCCTCGGCAATGAGACCCGGCCCGAAGGATCGCGCACATTCAACGTGGAGCCAGGCGGCAGCCTCCGCCGCCTGCATCGGGCACACGCCCCGCGCCAGAAGCCCCACGATGAACCCCGCCAAAACGTCGCCTGATCCCGCCGTTGCAAGCCAGGGCGCCGCTCGGTCATAATGGGCCGAGTTCATGCTGCACGCCCCCGATGGGGCCGCAATCACCGTATCGGCCCCCTTGAACAGCACGACACATCCCGCCCGCTTGGCGGCCTCGCGCGTCGCATCCACCTTGGAACAGGCCGGTCCGCTCGACGGCTCCTGACGGAGCCGCTTGCTGATATCGGGGAAAAGGCGCGCGAACTCTCCGGCGTGTGGCGTCAGGACGCAACGCTCGTGGAGCATCGCGAAGAGGGTCGCATCGCGACTGATGAGCGTCAGCGCATCCGCATCAAGCACGACCGACCGGCCGTCGCAGGGTGGGTGAGACCCGCGCGGCTCCAATGCTGCCCTGACCAATGCCCGGCCGCGCTCTCCGACACCCAAGCCCGGCCCCAGACAAAGCGCGGTGATGCGCGCGTCCTCGAGCACCTCGCCAAGCGCCCCGCCATCCTCGATCCTTGTCAACATCACCGCCGTGATCTGCGCCGCGACCTCCATTTGCGCCGCCCCCGGCACGCCGAGCGTCACAGCGCCCGTGCCGATCCGAAGCGCCCCGCGCGCCGCAAGCCGCGCCGCGCCGGTCTTGCCCGCCCCACCCGAAAGGACAAGGGCGTGACCGTGACTGTACTTGTGACCCACCTCTGGCTTGCCCAGAAGAGCGGGACAAGGCGCAGCAACCAGCCGGGCGACCTCTGCCCCCGCCCTCTTCTCCAACCCGATGTCAACGACCGCGATGCGACCGCATTTGAACGGCCCCCAGCCGAGAAAATGGCCCAGCCTGGGCGCATGGAAGGTCACGGTAAGCGCCGCCAGAACGGTCCCGGTGCCCGCTTGCAAGTCCCGTCCACTGTCACTGCACAGGCCAGAGGGCATATCCACGGCCACGGTTTTTGCCTGTGCGTCAGGGTCGGAAACCCGCTCGGCGGCCCATGCCAGCGCCGCCCCTTCCAGAGGCCGCCGCAAGCCCGTGCCAAAAAGCGCATCAACAAACAGATCCGCCTCATGCGCAAATCGCGGAGCGCATCCAAGGTCCTCGACGGTCCCCATTGCCACCCACCGCTCGTAATTCGCCTTCGCATCGGGCGGCAGTTTTGCAGGCACGCCTTCAAGGTATACGGAAACCTCCCAACCCCATTCCTTGAGCAATCGCGCCACGACGAACCCGTCGCCGCCATTGTTGCCCGGACCGCAGAGCACCACCGCCTTGTGCGGGGTCTGCGCCAGAGTGGGCCAGTGCTCGAATATGGCCCCGAGCACACCGCGCCCTGCGCGTTCCATCAACTCCAGCCCGGTGACCGCACCCGACTCGATGGCGGCGCGCTCGATGGCGCGCATCTGGGCGGCGGTCAGCAATTCGGCCATGGTCCTGTCCCCGCGATTCCATTTTGCCCAAATGAAGGGCATATTGCATAATTATTGTGCATATGTTCGCCACCCGTCCAAAACCCTGCCCGAAAATCAGCCTAGCCGATTGTCGCCCCGCGCGGGAAGTGGTCTGAGGCACGTCAAGACATGGCGCAGGAGGCCCGGACGATGAAAAAGATCGAGGCGATCATCAAGCCTTTCAAGCTCGACGAGGTGAAGGAGGCCCTGCAGGAGGCCGGTATCCAGGGCCTTTCGGTCATCGAGGTCAAGGGGTTCGGCCGCCAGAAGGGCCATACCGAGCTTTATCGCGGGGCCGAATACGTCGTGGACTTCCTGCCCAAGGTCAAGATCGACGTGGTGGTTGACGACGATCAGGTGGAAGGCGCGATCGAGGCGATCATCGACGCAGCGCGCACCGACAAGATCGGGGATGGCAAGATATTCGTCAGCCCCGTCGAGCAAGCCATTCGCATCCGCACCGGCGAGACCGGCTCGGACGCGCTCTGAACACACCCCAAGGAAGAAAGGGATTTTTCCATGAGCACAGACGCGCTCCTCAAGCAGATCAAGGACGAGGAGATCGACTATGTCGACATCCGCTTCACCGATCCGCGTGGCAAACTGCAACACGTGACGGTCGTGGCCGATCTGGTGGATGAGGATTTCCTCGAGGAAGGGTTCATGTTCGACGGCTCTTCCATCGCCGGATGGAAAAGCATCGAAGCCAGCGACATGAAGCTTATGCCCGACACCGAAAGCGCCTATGTCGATCCGTTCTACGCCGAAAAGACCATCTGCGTGCATTGCTCGGTGGTCGAGCCCGATACCGGTGAGCCCTATGAGCGCGACCCGCGCGGCACCGCCGAGAAGGCCGAGGCCTATCTCAAGGCGTCGGGCGTGGGCGATGCTGCCTATTTCGGCCCCGAGGCGGAATTCTTTCTCTTCGACAATGTGCGCTACTCGAACACCATCAACAAGGTGTCCTACGAGGTCGATGCCGTTGACGGTTCCTGGAACAGCGATGCCGAGTTCGAGACCGGCAATACCGGCCACCGTCCCGGGCTCAAGGGCGGCTATTTCCCGGTCAACCCGGTGGATGACGCCCAGGACCTGCGCGCCGAGATGCTCTCGACCATGAAGCGCATGGGCATGAAGGTGGACAAGCACCATCACGAGGTGGCGTCCTGCCAGCACGAGCTTGGCCTCATCTTCGGGACGCTGGTCAAGCAGGCCGACGAGATCCAGAAATACAAATACGTCATCCACAACGTGGCCCATGCCTATGGCAAGTCGGCGACGTTCATGCCCAAGCCCATCTATGGCGACAACGGCAGCGGCATGCATGTGAACATGTCGATCTGGAAGGACGGCAAGCCGCTTTTCGCGGGCGACAAATATGCCGATCTGAGCCAGGAGGCGCTTTGGTTCATCGGCGGCATCCTCAAGCACGCCAAGACGCTCAACGCCTTCACCAACCCCACCACCAACAGCTACAAGCGGCTGGTGCCGGGGTTCGAGGCTCCGGTTCTGCGGGCCTATTCGGCGCGCAACCGCTCGGGCTGCATCCGCATCCCGTGGACCGAAAGCCCCAAGGCCAAGCGCGTCGAGGCCCGGTTCCCCGATCCGGCGGCCAACCCCTATCTGGCCTTTGCCGCGCTTCTGATGGCGGGGCTTGACGGGATCAAGTCGCGTATCGATCCGGGCGAGGCGATGGACAAGAACCTCTACGACCTGCCCGCCGAAGAGCTGAAGGACATCCCGACGGTCTGCGGCAGCCTGCGCGAGGCGCTCGACTCGCTGGCCCGCGATCACGACTTCCTGCTCGCGGGCGATGTGTTCACCAAGGCGCAGATCGAAGGCTATATCGCGCTCAAGATGGACGAGGTGCACAAGTTCGAGCACACGCCGCATCCGGTCGAGTTTGGGATGTATTATAGCTGCTGACCCGCGGTCACAGTCACATTTCGGCCACAGAGCACAACCATGAGGCGTCCCGCACCGGGGCGCCTTTTCCTTGGGTGGTTGTGTTGTCGCCAGGGCGGAACCAAAATCGCGGTATCGTGATGATTGCCCCAATGTTATCCGATTTGAAACAAACTGGTTCCCCGTTTCCAGGTCAGGTTGATCCCCGAGGAAGACCGATCAACAGAAACGGATACCACCATGACCAGTTCCATTCACACGGTTACGGCTGGGCTAGTATTCCTGGGTAGCAGGACATTCGACATGGCGGCGATGGTGTGCCGCGTGGGAGAAACGCTTGAGCGGCTCGGCGCGCGCGTGCTCGAACGGCGCTGTCTCACCGAAGAGCTTGCGGTGATCCGCACCGGGGATTTCGATTGTCGGCTGAAGATCGCAGGCCCGTGCCATGTGGCGCGCACCGACACGCCGGCCCAGCAACGGATTTTGTTGACGCTCTTGCGCGACAAGGGGCTTCCGCCCCCGGACCCCAAGCGCATGCAGGCGGTGATTGCCCATCTTCTGGCGGATATGCAGGGCGTTCTTGCACCCGATTTCGTGCAGTGGACCGACCCGGACGCGGTGCTGACCCGCGCAGAGTTCCGTGCGGCGGTGGCGGGAACCGCTGCCCTGCCCGTTCCCGCGCGCGTGGCACCCGTGGTTCGGCGGCGGGCCAAGCGGCTGCCGGATGTGGAAACCGCCTATGCCGCGCTGCGGCAGACCATGCCCCGTGGCTCGTCGTCGGACGAGGACCCCTCGCGCCTCGACGCGCTGCGCGCGGCGTTCCGCGACCCCGAGCCGGATCCGGCGATCCTCGACGAGCATGAGTCCATTCGGGAAAAAACCGCGCCCATGCGTCTTGCCGTCTGGATGATGACGATCACGCTGGGGCTCTTTGCGCTGCCCGTGGCGGTGGGATTGGCCATCGTGAACCTGCTGCGCGGCGAGAACCTGCGGCTGGCCTCGCAGATGACGGCGCTCACCGGGACGTTCATGGTGCTGAGCGCCACGGGTCAGATCGCTCAGGCGGCCGGCGTTGTGCAGACCATATTGCCATGACCGCGCAGGCACCCATGCGTTCCCGGTGCGGACGGGCAATGGCGCTTGCCCGCAGGGGCCATGGCGTTACACTGATCGCGCGTTGAGGGGTAAGGGGAGATTTTTCATGTTCATCGGGTTGGGCAGAGGCGGACGATCCGGCATTCTGGCCTTGTTCGTGCTCGCGGCAGGGGCGGCGCAGGCCGCGCCCTGCGGGGACACGGCGCAGGGCTTCGATGCCTGGCGGGCCGTGTTCGCAAGCGAGGCGGCAGCCGAGGGTGTCGGCGCGCAGGGCCTCGCAGCGCTGCAAGCCGCGCAATACGCGCATCGCACCATCTCGGCGGACCGCAATCAGAAGAGCTTTCGCTACAGCCTCGACAAGTTCATGGAGGTGCGCGGGGCCTCGACCATCGTGGCGCAGGGGCGCAAGCGGCGCGCGCGCGACGCTGCTTTCTACGACGCGCTGGAACGGCAATACGGCGTGCCCGCCGGCGTGCTCATCGCCATTCACGGGATGGAGACCGCGTTCGGGGGATTCATGGGCGACACCTCCGTGGTCTCGGCCATCGTGACGCTGACCTATGATTGCCGCCGCTCTGATTTCTTCCGTCCCCATGCCATCGGCGCGCTGAAACTGGTGGATCAGGGCGCGATCACCGGGGCGACCAAGGGCGCGCGCCACGGCGAGTTGGGACATACCCAGTTCCTGCCCGGCAATGCGCTGCGCTACGGGGTCGATGCCGATGGCGACGGGCGGGTGGATTTCTACAACCTCGCCGATGCCTTGGCCTCGACCGCGAATTTCCTGCGCCAGAAGGGCTGGCAGCCCGGTCAGGGCTATCAGGAAGGCGAGCCGAATTTCGCGGCGATCCAGCAATGGAATGCCGCCGGTGTCTATCAGAAGGCAATCGCCATCATGGCGGCGCAGATCGACCGGCGCTGAGTGGCGCCGACAGCAAGAGTGTCACCAAGTCTGGTCTGTAAACGGTTGAACAAAATGTCATCGAGCAACGAGCACATCAGCCAAGAGGCCAAGAACCATGATCAGGCAGGAATTTGGCGAGATCGCCGCGCTTGAATACCACGCCCCCCCGGACATGGACTTTCCCGACATCGTCGAGGAATTCGACATCGCCTCGCGCGAGTTGGCCACACAGGTGCGGCGCCTGACCTGGGACGGGAACGATGTCGCGCTCATCGACCGCGAGCGCGTGCGCATCGCACTTGGCTGGTTGCCGCCCGCGCGCGCGGATCATCCTTATTACCTCGTCATCGCCGTGGGACCGCCTGCCCGCAAGAAGACCCCCGGGTTTGATGCCGTGGCCTATTCGGTGCTGCTGAACCGCGCCGTGGAGCGAGTGAAAGCCTATCTGCCCTATGATGCAATCCTGCGCGGTCCGGCATCTCGCCCGGTGGGCAGCACCCTCATGGATCGCTGTTTCGACCTGCTCGGGGCAAGCGCGCCGACCCTCTCGGAAGAGGTCATGGCGGCTGCGCGGGAGCGTCGCGCGCGCGCCGCGGGCGGCGGCTGGGCGGCAGGGGCCATGGACGCGGGTAAACTGCCGGCCGTCGCCTCCGTGCCGATGCGGCTGACGATCGTGACGCTGGGGCTGACACTGACCCTCCAGGCCCCCCCGATCGGCATGGCGCTTCTGACCTATACTGCCCTGCGCGAAGCGCAACCGCTTCTGGGGAGTTGAGAACAGGCACGCTCCCCGCCCGTGCACCCGAGATTGCGCGCGCGCCCCGGCGCTGATAAGCCCGTCTTGCCAATGTCCGGAGTGCCGTCCATGCCCGTCATCACCAATATCGACGATCTCAAGAAGATCTATCGCCGCCGCGTGCCGAAGATGTTCTACGACTACGCGGAATCGGGCAGTTGGACCGAACAGACCTTCCGCGAGAACACCGGTGATTTCGCGCAATTGCGGCTGAAACAGCGCGTGGCCATCGACATGACGGGCCGCAATCTGGCAACCACGATGATCGGGCAGCAGGTGACGATGCCGGTGGGCCTTGCGCCCGTGGGCCTCACGGGCATGCAGCACGCTGATGGCGAGATCAAGGCGGCGCGCGCGGCGGAAAAATTCGGTGTGCCGTTTACCCTCTCGACGATGTCGATCTGCTCCATCGAGGACGTGGCGGAGAACACCGAAAAGCCGTTCTGGTTCCAGGTCTACACGCTCAAGGACGACGATTTCATGCAGCGCCTCTTTGACCGCGCGAAGGCCGCCAACTGCTCGGCGGCGATGATCACGGTCGATCTTCAAATGCTCGGGCAGCGGCACAAGGACCTCAAGAACGGGCTTTCCGCCCCGCCCAAGCTGACCGTGAAATCCATCGCCAACATGATGACCAAGGTGCACTGGGGCCTTGGCATGCTGGGCACGAAGCGGCGCAGCTTCGGCAATATCGTGGGTCATGCGAAGGGCGTGACAGATCCCTCCTCGCTCTCCTCCTGGACGGCGGAGGCCTTCGATCAGGCGCTCGACTGGGACCGCATCCGAGTCTTTCGCAAGATGTGGGACGGCCCGCTCATCATCAAGGGCATCATGGATGTGCGCGACGCGCGCGAGGCGCTCAACGTCGGCGCGGATGCGATCATCGTCTCCAACCATGGCGGGCGGCAGCTTGACGGCGCGCTTTCGGCCATCCGCGCCCTGCCCGAGATTGCCGAGGCCGTGGGCGACAGGATCGAGGTGCATTTCGACAGCGGCATCCGCTCGGGCCAGGACGTGCTCAAGGCGCTGAGCCTCGGTGCCAAGGCCACCTATATCGGGCGCTCCTTTGTCTATGGCCTCGGTGCCATGGGCGAGGCGGGTGTGACCCGCGCGCTTGAGGTGATCCGGAAGGAACTCGATACCACGATGGGGCTTTGCGGGCGGCGCGACGTGCATGATCTGGACCGCGATGTGCTGCTCATCCCCAAGGGCTTCATCGGCGACTGGGCGTGAGTGCCACAAGCGGCGCAAAGTGAGTATTTATGGAACGATGAAGCCGGGCCACGGGTATTTTGCCCCTTTCCAAGCGGGCGGGCTTGGGGTATGCGCACGGCTTCATGCGGGGTGACAGCCTTGGAGGCATCCCGCTTTTGCCAAGGAGAGAAAACATGGCTGGAGAAATTCCTGATCTTCACGCCCAGGAACGCACGGGGACGGGCAAGGGCGCCGCTCGGGCAGCACGTCGTGCGAACATGGTTCCGGGTGTCGTCTATGGCGGGGACCGCGACCCGCTGCCGATCGAAATGCCGTTCAACGTGCTGCTCAAGCGGCTGAGGAAGGGGCGGTTCAAATCGACGCTCTTCAACCTCAAGGTCGATGGCCACGAGGATGTGCGCGTGATCTGCCGCGACGTGCAGCGCGACGTGGTCAAGGACCTGCCGACGCATGTCGATTTCATGCGCCTGCGCCGCACCACGCGGATCAACCTGTTCATCCATGTCGATTTCATCAACGCGGAGGACTGCAAGGCCCTGCGCAAGGGCGGCGTGCTGACCGTGGTGCGCCCAGAGGTCGAACTGAACGTGCTGGCGGGCGACATCCCCGATCACCTGACCGTGGACCTGTCCAAGATCGAGCGGGTCGGCGATGTGGTCACGATCAGCATGATCGATCTGCCCGAAGGGGCCGAGCCGGTGATCAAGGACCGCGATTTCGTGATCTGCAACATTTCCGCCCCCTCGGCGCTGCGCTCGCAGGGCGAGGACGAGGATGAGGGCGAGGCCGAAGAGGCCTGAGCCCCCCAAACGACAGGACAAACCGGGCAAGGCAGACCGCCTTGTCCGGTTTTTCATTGCGCGCGCAGAAGAAACGCGCCGCCCATGATGATCTTGAGAAATTTTCCGATCCCGCGCCATGGCCCCGCCCGCGCAGCGCGGTTAGATTGCCCGCGTCGCTGCTTGATCCCTTTGCGTCGAAATCCGACACCGCGCGCGTCGGGTGGTGGATTACTGAGGGGCACGGAAAAGGAATCGGCCATGGTTGATGTCACTATCGTCTACTGGCGGGATATTCCCGCGCAGGTCATCGTCGGCAAGGGGCGCCGTGGCGCCAAGGTGCAACTGCCCGAGCGTTTCGAGCAGGCCATCGACCGTGCCGCGATGAAGACGGGCGCGGCGGACACCGACGCCTATCTTGCGGAGTGGCGCAAGGCCGAGCCCTATGCCGTCGAAGGGGATCAGGACGAGGTGGCCCGTGCCGAGGCCGCAAGGATCGATGCCCACTACGATCAGGACCGCCTCAAGGCGCTGATCGCCAATGATGGCTGGGCATGAATGCGCCCCGGATCGCTATGGGAGGCCGCGATGGCACTTTTGAATTTCAGACGGCGTGAGACGACGACCCCGGCGAACGGGCAGGTGGAGGCCTTTCTCGAGGGCTATTCCATCGAGGTGATGCCGCGCACCGCCGAGAAGGTCGAGGATTTCCGCGAGCTGCTGCCGCGCGGCACCCGCGTCTATATCGCCCATATCGAGGGCACGCCGATCGAGGACATGGTCGCCACCGCCAAGCGCCTTTCGCGCGAGGGCTATCCTGTCATGCCGCATTTCCCGGCGCGCATCATCAAGGACGCGGCCACCCTCCGGGACTGGATCGCGCGCTATCAGGGCGAGGCGGGGGTCGAGCAGGCGCTGCTTCTGGCAGGTGGCGTGGCCACGCCGCATGGCGATTTCCATTCCTCCATGCAGCTTCTGGAGTCGGGTGAGTTCGGGAAGGCCGGCTTCAAGCGGCTGCACGTCGCGGGCCACCCCGAGGGCAACCGCGATATCGACCCCGATGGCGGCATGAAAAACGTCGAGGACGCGCTGCACTGGAAACAGAAATTCTCGGAAACGACCGATGCCGAGATGGCGCTGGCCACGCAATTCGCGTTCGAGGCCGGACCCATTGTCAAATGGGCCGAAGGCCTGCGCGCGGCCGGTATCCGCCTGCCCATCCATATCGGCATCGCGGGGCCTGCGAAATTGCAGACGCTGATCAAATTCGCTATTGCCTGCGGTGTGGGGCCGTCGCTCAAGGTGCTCCAGAAGCGCGCCATGGATGTCTCCAAGCTGCTTCTACCCTATGAGCCGACCGAGGTTCTGACGGCGCTTGCCGCGCACAAGGCCGACAACCCCGAGAGCCTGATCGAGCGCGTGCATTTCTTCCCGCTTGGCGGGATCAAGGCCAATGCCCAATGGGCCATCGACAACGGCGGCGCCTCCGGTGTGCCCGCCAGCAAACAAGGATAGACCATGACCCGCACCATCGTCGAGAGCAAGACCAGGACCGCGATCATCGGCTTTGACGAGCCGTTCTGCGTGATTGGCGAGCGCATCAACCCCACGGGGCGCAAGAAGCTCGCGGCCGAACTGGAGGCGGGGGATTTCTCGACCGTGGAGTCGGATGCCATCGCGCAGGCTGCCGCTGGCGCGACCGTGCTCGATATCAACGCGGGCGTGGTCTACAACTCCAACCCCAACCCCAACGAGACCGAACCGCCCTTGATGACGCGGATGATCGAGCTGGTGCAGGGGCTGGTCGATCTGCCGCTCTGCATCGACAGTTCCGTGCCCGCGGCGCTGGAGGCGGGGCTGAAGGCCGCGCATGGCCGTCCACTGCTCAACTCGGTGACGGGAGAGGAGGAGCGGCTTGAATACGTGCTGCCGCTGGTGAAGAAATACAACGTGCCGGTGGTGGCGATTTCCAACGACGACACCGGCATTTCCGAGGACCCGGACGTGCGCTTTGCCGTGGCAAAAAAGATCGTCGAGCGCGCCGCCGATTTCGGCATCCCGGCCCATGATATCGTGGTCGACCCATTGGTCATGCCGGTGGGGGCGATGGCGACGGCGGGGCTTCAGGTGTTCACGCTGGTGCGCCGCCTGCGCGAGGAACTGGGCGTCAACACCACCTGCGGGGCGTCGAACGTGTCTTTCGGGCTGCCCAATCGCCACGGCATCAACAACGCCTTCCTGCCCATGGCAATCGGCGCGGGCATGACAAGCGCCATCATGAACCCCATCGCCCTGCCGGTGAAACAGGCCGAGATTGCCGCGAAAAAGGCCGAAGTGGCGGCGACCGGTCTGATCCTGCCCGAGGACATGGATGACGAGACCTTCTGCCAGCTTTTCGGTCTGGGCAGCACCAAGGCGCGCCCGGGCAAGGAGATGGAGGCGATCATGGCCGCCAATTTCCTGATGAACAACGATCCCCACGGCGGCAACTGGATCAAGTTCAACAAGGCCCCCCCCAAGCCGGGTGAAGAGGCCCGCACCGGTGGCCGCGCCGGAAGCCGCCGCCGCCGCGCCTGACGCGGACACGGGGGGCCGAAGGCCCCCCGGTCATGCGCCCCGGCGCCGCAGCAGCCGCCATATACGCAGATCGCTCAGCACCTTGGCGGTGGCGACAACGGTGAGAGCGCAGAGAACGGCCTTGGTCACGGTGCCCATGGTCCCCTCGATGAGCAGGGCGTGGGCCGCGCTTGTGACCACGACAAGCGCCACGATGCCGCCATGGCCAAGCCGCCAGACCCGAGGGCGCAACCGCGTGCGCACCAGCGCCAGCAGCGCGGCGGCAAACACCCCCCACATGGCAATCACCCCCCAGGGCGCGAAGGGCGCGGGCGAGCGCAGAAGCAGCGCGTCGATCGCATCGGGCGGGCTTGTGATCCAGAGGCCGACCACATGGCCGATCACCGCGACCAGCAGCGCCACGCCGATCAGCCGGTGCACCCGCCGCCCGCGCCCCGGCCCAAGCCCCGGAAGATAGCCCCCCGCCAGGAGCGGTTGCAGCAACATGAGCGCCATGGCCACCACCCCGGCAAAGCCCGCCGCGACATAGACCGGATCGCGCCAGGCCAGCAGCGGGCTTGTCGCGGTCACCGCGATCGGTGCCGCCACCGCCACGACCAGTGCCGCCCAGATCAGGACTGCCCGACCCGCCGCCATCGCCTCAGACAGGCATGAGCACGAAATCCGCCGTCAGGCTCGTGTCGCGCGCGCTGGCCATGACCGGGCGCAGGAACACCGTTTCGAACGCGCCGCTGTCATAGGCCAGATGCGCGTGAGGCTGGCCGAAGGCCGGCACGATCTGCGGCATCTCGAGGCGAAAGACGCCATTCGCATCGGTCAGCGTCGCGCCGTGGCTGTGGGGGTCGCGCTCGTGCCCCTCGGTGGTGTGCGCCCAGATCTGGATGCGCTGGCCGGGCAAGGGCGCGCCGTCGCCTGCACGCCGCACGGTCCCGCTCATCCAGAAGCCGCCGCCGCCGATCCGCTCGACAATGGGCGCGCCGGGCAGATAGTTGTTGGCCCCGCCCCGCATGGTCCGCGTGGGGGCCAGCCCCTTGGCCTGAGCGGGCACCATGAGGCCGGTGGCCGCGAGCGCCGCCGCCCCGGCAAGGACGGTCCGGCGGGTGGGTGTGATCATGACCATCTCTGTGTCTCCTTCACGTCAAGGAAGTCCGGGCGATGTCAGGGCCGCGCCATGTCGGGCGCGCCTGCCGCCCCGCCCGCGTCTTTGGCCTCAAGATAGGAGGGCCACGCGCCGGGACAAGCGCGGTGACGGCAGCAAGGCCGCCACGGCCCCTTGCGCCCGGTGCGCGCGGCGGGCATGGAAGGCGCATATCCATTGCAAAGTCCCGCCCATGCCCGTCCGTCTCAGCAGCCTTCCAGAGCTCGCCGCCCTGCCCTTTGACGAGGTCATCGACGTGCGCGCGCCGTCGGAATATGCCGAGGATCACATCCCCGGCGCAATCAGCCTGCCGGTCCTGTCGGATGCCGAGCGCGCCCGCGTCGGCACGATCTATGTCCAGCAGGACCGCTTTCTTGCGCGCAAGATCGGTGCCGCGCTGGTCGCGCGCAATGCCGCCGCCCATCTCGAAGGCCCGCTTGCGGATCGTCCGGGCGGCTGGCGTCCGCTGGTCTATTGCTGGCGCGGCGGGCAGCGGTCCGGCTCGTTCACCTCGATCCTGCAACAGATCGGCTGGCGGGCGGATGTGATCGAGGGTGGATATCGCAGCTATCGCCGCCTTGTGGTCGCAGCCCTCTACGACAGCCCCCTGCCCTGCCCGGTCGTGCTGATCGACGGCGGCACAGGCACCGCCAAGACACGGCTTCTGGCCCATCTCGAGGCGGCGGGCGCGCAGGTGCTCGATCTCGAGGCGCTGGCGGGGCATCGCGGCTCGCTCTTTGGTCTCATGGGCGCGGCGCAACCCTCGCAAAAGGCGTTCGAGAGCACGCTTGCGGCGCGTGTGGCCGCGCTCGACCCGGCCCGCCCGGTCTTTGTCGAGGCCGAAAGCGCGCGCATCGGGCGCATCACCCTGCCACCCGCGCTCACCACCGCGATGAAATGCGCCCAAAGCCTGCGCATCGCCGCGCCGATGACCGCCCGCGTCGGCCATATTCTCAGCGAATATGCGGATCTGATTGCCGATCCCGATCGGCTCGATGGCATCCTGACCCGGCTGGTGCGTTATCATGGCCATGCGCAGGTCGAAGCGTGGCGCGCGCTGGCAACCGACGGGGCCTTCGCCGCCCTGGTGGAGGACCTGATCCGCACCCATTACGACCCGCGCTACACGCGCATGTCCCGCACCGGCGCGGATGCCACGCTTACCCTGCCCGACCTGAGCGATGTCACGCTCGCCGCCACCGCGCGCCGCCTGATCGACCGGCACGGCTAGTGTTCGACACCTGACAAAACGTGCCTGATGCTGACGGGGAACGTTGCTGGCCTTGAGCGAACAGTCAAGGTGCAGTCCCCTTGCGCGGACTCAAGGCGTGCTTGCACGCCGCCGCGCGAGCGCCCGACCGCCCCCCGGGCGGGCGCTTCTGCAACGCCGCACACCCGCACAATCGTTCCAGTATTTGGCACCATAAAGCGCCCACCAAGACCGGTGCAGCGCCCACCCGCGGTCGGGCACCGCGCGGCTCCCTCAACGTTCCTGTCAGGCCGTTCATGACGCCGCCCGCACCAGATTGCGCAGCATGGCAGGCCGGATCATCATTGGGCAACACCTGTCAGGTGTCGAACACTAAACTCACGCCGCCGCGCGCGCCACCTGCCCCAGCGCTGCCTCAACGAGTTCCGGCCCCGCGCCGGGCCGCACCGCCCCCTCCGATAGCATCCGCCGCCAGCCCCGCGCCCCGGGACGGCCCGCAAAGAGGCCCAGCATGTGCCGCGTGATCTGGTGGAGCCGCCCGCCCGCCACAAGATGCGCCTCGATATAGGGCAGCATCGCGCGCACCGCGCCCTCGGGCGTCGCATCCGGCCCCGGCGCGCCGAATATCCGCCGGTCGGCGGCGCACAGGATATCGGCAGGCTGATGATAGGCCGCGCGCCCCACCATGACCCCGTCAAGCCCCGAGGCCAAGAGCGCCTCGGCCGCGTCAAGCGAGGTAATACCCCCATTGATCGAGATATGCAGGTTCGGAAAAAACATCTTCATCCGCTGCACCAACCCGTAATCGAGCGGCGGGATTTCGCGGTTGTCCTTCGGGCTGAGCCCGTCCAGCCAGGCCTTGCGCGCATGGATGATCACCCGCGTCACCCCCGCCGCCACGATCCGCGCGAGAAACTCCGGCAAGACCGCCTCCGGGTCCTGCTCGTCAACGCCGATGCGGCACTTGACCGTGACCTCGCGCGGTTGCGCCGCGATCATCGCGGCACAGCACTCGGCCACCAGATCGGGCGTGCGCATGAGCACGGCGCCGAAGGTGCCCGACTGCACCCGGTCGCTGGGGCAGCCGCAATTGAGGTTGATCTCGGCATAGCCCGCCTCCGCCCCCAGCCGAGCGGCCCGCGCCAGTTCCTCCGGGTCCGACCCGCCCAGTTGCAGCGCCACGGGGTGCTCCTCGGGGCTGTGATCGAGCAAATGCACCGCCCCGCCCCGCACCAGCGCGGGCGCGGTGACCATCTCGGTATAGAGAAGGGTGTGACGGCTGAGCAGGCGGTGCAGATACCGGCAATGCCGGTCGGTCCAGTCCATCATGGGCGCCGCAGACAATCTTGCATGTTGATTTATTTGCATTTTTTGTATCTTCAAACTGTTGGCGGCAGATGCTGCTACGCTGGACTACGCCCCAATATCCCCGAATTTGCCCCGTCTCACGACTCATTGCACACATGAGCCGCACACGAAAATGGCCTCCATCTACCCACGCTCCCCTCCGGTGCCTGACCTTGGTCCAGATCAGACGAAAGGGTGGCTCACGCGAGCGAGACGGCCCGAAGCCGCGACGACGCCCATCGCTGGGCCCTGCCCGAGCGGAGACCCGGGTGGATCAGGGGCTGGCGCCGAACAAGTCGTCCGTCTCCCGCCTCCAGACCTTTGGCGACCTCATCGATCTTCATACACCCGCCCCCCATGCAGGGACAGCTCAAAACAAAGGGGGTCGGCATGGGCATGGCCGGGCAGATAGTCCGGCCCGATCCGGGCCAGATCGGCGATCAGCACGGCGGAGCCACGCGTCAGGCGGATATAGCCCGCGTTCGGGAGATGGAGGAGATCGGGCAAGCGTGGTGGCACGGGGAAGCCAAGTCTTGCCGCATAGTCGAGACGACGGTCATGGGGATGGACGGACGCATCGGAAACAAGTTTCTTCATGCAGGTCCGGGATACGGCGGGTCCTGCTTTCCAAAAGACACGTCCGCACTTGCGCGCATCGGACAAGAGCACGGAATGCCGATGCGCATCACCGAGACGGTCATGCTGGTCAATGACGCCGTCAAGCGGCGCATGCTCGATAAAATCATGGACTTGTGTGGCGGCACCGTGAACGGAAAACGGATTCTCATTCTCCGCGTGACCTTCAAGCCAAACACGGACGACATGCGAGAAGCGCCTGCCCTGACGATTGTCCCCGCGCTTGTCGGCGCGGGCGCAATGGTATCGCCAAAAATGGCGGACTTGCGTAACATATACCAATGAAGCAGATGCGATAGCGGCCGGGTTCCCGGCCTATACAAGTGTCGGGAGATGACGGAAAGCAGCGATGTGCAATGCGTTGCCTTGCCCCACGGCCGCGTTACCCGCGAAAGCGACTGCGCGAACAAATCGGCCAAGCGCAGGTAGCGATCTGGGAATATGAAAAGCAAAAGATTACAGCGATTCAGTCACTTGTCGGTCGCAAATGAAAGTGCAGGCTTCTGTTGCCAGGTGCCTGCGAACCCCGCCTTACCTTGCTAGAGGCAAGGGCTTCAGTTTTCGGTTTGGTTACTGCTTACGCAGCAACGGCCACCGGAGCACGGTTGTCATTTGCAACTGTACGTTTCGGACCGATAACGGTGGTACCTCACCGGGACAAAGCATAACCCCTTTAGACGTTCGTCGATCCTGTTTCGACCCCATGATCCCCAAATGAAGGATGTCTGGTGGAGTCGCCGGGTACCGCCCCCGGGTCCGATCCGCGTATTACGAGCGCGTTTATGTCCATAGTCCCCGTTGCCGGGAACACTGGGAATATAGGGGCATCCCGCCCGCTTGGCTAGGGGTCAGCGCGGCGAAATCGACAACCATATCCCGTCGCGCCCGCGCACCGTCAGATGCGCCACCGGCATCGCCGGACGACCCTTGACCACCTCGAACCGGAAGCCGCGCACCAGCATCGCCAGCAAAAGCGGCCCCTCGATCATGGCAAACCCCGCCCCGGTGCAGACGCGCGGCCCCGCCGAGAACGGCATATAGGCGCGGCGCAGACAGTCCCGCCCGTTCTCGGTGGCGTAGCGCGCCGGATCAAACTCGTCGGGCCGCTCCCACAGCCGCTCGTGCCGGTGCAGGTGCCAGGGGCTGAGCACGACCTGCGCGCCGCGCGCCACGTCGCGCCCGCGAAACTGTTCGCGGCAGGCCGCCTCGCGCACCATCATCGGCACCGGCGGATAGAGGCGCAACGTCTCGCGGAACACGTCCCGCGCGCGCCTGAGCCGCCCCATATCGGCGAACTCGGGCGCGCGCGGGCCGAACACGGCTTCGGCCTCCGCTGCCACCCGTTCCTGCCAATCGGGGAAAAGCGCCAGCAGATAGAGCGCCCAGGCGAGCGCGGAGGCACTTGTTTCATGCCCCGCCAGAAAGAAGATCGCCACCTGATCGACCATTTCGGCGGTATCGAACCGCGCGCCGGTTTCGGGGTCGGGCGTGGTCATGATCTTGGTCGCCAGATCGTCGGGCGCGCACCCTGCCGCGATCTCGGCCATGCGCTGCGCCACCAGCCCCTCGATCAGCGCGCGGATGCGCCGCGCCGTCGCCACCGTCTTGCGCCGGTGAAAGCGCGGAAACCAGCGCGGCAGCGGCACGAAGGCGGCAAGGTTCAGCACCGGCTGCGTGCGCTGATGCGCCTTGAACTCGGCAAAGACCTGCGCCGCCGTCGCGTTCTCGATCGGGAGCGAAAAAAGCGTGCGAAAGATCACATCGGCCGCCGCGTGGCTGGTATGTTCCTCGATCTCTACCGGCGCGCCATCCGCGCGGCCCGCCAGTCGCGCCACCGCCCCCTGCCCCGCCGCGACCATCGCCGGGAAGGTGTCGCGCAGCCGCCCGCCCTCGAACGCCGGGTCGATGATGCGCCGCTGCCGCCGCCACTCCGCGCCGTTGGTGACGAAAACCGACCGCCCCAGGAGCGGGCGCAACCCCTCGGATACCCGTTCCGACTTGGGAAAGTCGCCGGGCCGTTCCTTCAGCACCAGATCAATCAGCGCCGGATCGTTGCAGAGGTAAGAGCGGAAGAACGGCGTGCGGAACTCGGCCATCCAGGCCCGGTAGAGGCGTGCGGGCTGCGCCGAGAGGATATCGTCCCGAAAGAGGCGCATGTAACGCCAGAGCGACACCCGCGCCGCGCGCGCGGGCGGTTTGGGCGGGATCATGGCGCCACGCTCCGATAGCCCGACACTGCCCGCTCGATCCGCGCAGGCGAGGGCGCGCGCCCCGCAAACCGCGCGGCCAGCGTCTGCGGCCCCGCCGTGACCGCGAAATAATCGTAACCGTTGGGGTGATCGAAGGCGCACAGATACTGGAAATGCAGCCGGAAGAACCGCCACCGCAAGGCGCGCCACCGCTCCGCGCTCAGCGTCCGGGTGAAGGCCGCCGAGATGACCAGCGGCCAGCGTTTGCCCGCAGGGGCCACGCCCGACACCGCCACCGGATCGCACAGCGCAAAGGCGCAGCCATCGCCGGGGGCGGTCACATCGAGCCAGAACACCTCGTCGCGCGTGCTCAGAAATTCCAGATCGGCCCGGAGCCGCCAGGCACGCGGCAGGAACGAGACCATCGGCACCACCTGCCCGAGACTCAGGAAGCCGAGCGCGGGGCCTTTGTCGGGCACGCGCCCCGCGCGAATGAGATCGGCCAGCACCGAGACCGCCAGATGCGCCCCCGACGAATGCCCCACCAGAAGCACCTCGTCGCTCTCGCCCGAGAGCGCCTCGGCGATGGCGTCGCCGAACGCGGCCAGCCGCGCCTCAAGCTCGGGCGGATTGGCCCCCAGATAGCGCGCGGAATAAGCGTAGTCGTGCATGAGATACCAGGCAAAGAACCGGCCATCGAGCCGCCGGAACCCCTCCAGCACCAGCGGCACGGCCATGAGACCAGCCCAAGCCGCCCACGGATGCCAGAGCGCCAGCGCGCGGCCCGCCAGCCACGCGGCCAAGAGCGCCAGCCCCAGTTGCACAAGCAGGAATCCCACCGGATAGAGCGCCGCAATCACCGGCCCCTTGCGCAGCCGCATCAGCCGAAAGAGCGCGCCGGTGCCGATATAGGCCGCCGCCGTGCGCAAAAGTTGCAGATAGGTGGCCAGGATCCCCTGATCCATGCTGCCCTTGACGATGTCGGACCAGACCAGCACCTCGACGCGGGCCTCGACCGGCAGTCCCTCGATCCGCGCGCGCACCTCCCAGCCGAACCGCGCATTGCCCTGCGCGGGCGCAAGCGCGATCTCGTGGCCCGAAACCTGTGCCTGCGCGGCGGCCTCCTTGCGGTAAAGCTCGCGGTAGCGGCGCGGCGGGATCGGGTCATAGCCGGGGATATAGAACACGCGGCGGCGGCGAACGACGCTCATGATCCGCCCCCGTGCCGCCTCGTGCCGCTGTCTGTCGCAAACCCGTCCATGCGCGCACCTTAGCCTGCGAATCCGGCAAGCTTAAGGCCCCAAGGCGTCAAGGTTCGCGCAGCGCCTGCTGGCTCTTGTAAAGCGGCTTGAGCAGGTATTGCAGGACCGTCTTTTCGCCGGTGTGCAATTCCGCCTCCGCCTGCATCCCCGGCCTGATCTCTATCCCCGCCTGCCGGGGGGTGAGCGCGTCCATGTCCACCCGCAGCGTCACCTTGTAATGCGGATCGCCATCGGGGTCGCGCGCGCGCTCATCCTTGAACGTGTCCGCCGAGATGAAATCCACCCGCCCCTTCAACGTGCCCCAGATCGTGTAATCATAGGCAGTGAGCTTGATCGTCGCCTCCTGACCGCGCCTTATGTTTGCGATGTCGCGCGGGGCGACGCGCGCCTCGACATGCAGCGCCTCGTCAAGCGGGATGATCTCCAATATCTCCTCGCCGGGCCGCACCACGCCGCCGATCGTGGTGATCTTTACCGTGTTGACCACGCCGCGCATCGGGCTCAGCAGAACCGTGCGGTCCAACTGATCCTGACTGGCGCGCAGGGTCTGCCGCAGCGTCGCCAGCTCGCGCAACGTCTCGGCATAGGCCTCGGCGCGCTCAAGCTCGGCCTGCGTGACGATCTCCTCATAGCGTTTGGCGGCGTCGGCATGGGATTTGCGCGCCCGCGTCACCTCGATCAGCGCCACGATCTTCTGATCGAGCAGCCGTTCCAGCAGGCGCTTTTCCTCCGCCGCCTGTTCCAGCACGCGCTTGGCCCCCTCACTGCGCTGGACGAAATCCTCCTGCCGCGCCTTCAGGAGCGTGCGCTCCGAGGCCACCATCTCGGGCACCCGCGCGGCCAGGGCCGCAGGCACCGTTACATCGTATTGCCCCGCAAGCTCGGCCTCCAGCCGCAACTGGCGCACCTCCAGCCCCGCGATCTGTGCGCGCAGGTCCTCGACCTCGGTCATGAACCGCGTGTCATGGAGCCGCGCCAGAACCTGCCCGCGCTCGACGACATCGCCCTCGCGCACCCGGAGTTCGGCCAATATCCCGCCTTCGAGGTTCTGGATGATCTGCGGCCGCGAGTTCGAGATGAACACACCCGGCGCACGCACGATCTCGTCCACCCAGGCAAGCGACGCCCAGAGGACAAAGGCCCACACCGCCAGCGCGCAAAGCCAGATGGTCAGGCTCGGCCCCCCCATCCGCGCATTCAGATCGGCGATCATGCCGGTGGCGCTGCGCGTCTGTCCGCCCGCGTCGCTCATCTCGCCCCCCCTGCGCCCGCCTGCGCCAGATGCGCCAGAACCTGATCGCGCGGCCCGTCCACCGCCATGCGCCCCGCCTGCAATATCAGCGTCCGCGTGGTCAGGCTCAGGATCGGCATCCGGTGCGTGGCGATCACCGCCGTGCGCCCCTCCAGCCATGTCTCGAGCCGGCTCACCAGCGTGCGCTCGAGCGTCTGGTCAAGCGCCGCCGTCGGCTCGTCGAGCAGGCACACGCGCGGATCCTGCAACCACAGCCGCGCCCAGCCGATCGACTGCCTCTGTCCCTGGCTCAGGCCCTGCCCGCCATCGAGGATCTCCAGATCAAGCCCCTTGGCATGGCCGCGCACGAAGAGCCCCAACCCCGCGAAATCGAGCGCGGCCATCAGCCGGTCATCGTCACGCTCCATCAATGTCAGGTTGAGATTGTCGCGCAATGTGCCCGCGAAGAGCCGCACATCCTGCCCCAGATAGCCGATGCCGCGACGCAGGTCGCGCGGGGCGATCTGACCCATATCCGTGCCGTCGATCAGGATGCGCCCCCGTGTCGGCGCATAAAGCCCCGACAGCAGCTTGAGAAAGGTCGATTTGCCCGATCCGTTGGTGCCCAGCACGGCCACCCGCTGACCGGGCTGGATCGCCAGCCCCGCGATATCGAGCACCGGGGCCGCGCCCTCCTCATAGCTGAACTGCACCTCGTGAAGCTGATAGCCCCCGTCAAGCCGCGCGCGCCGCAGATAGCTGCGCCCCTCGGCCTGATCCTGCTCGGCCAGCGCGATCCGGTCCAGACCCGTCAGCGCCGTGCGCACATTCGACCACCGCGCCAGCGTGCCCGAAAGCTGTGTCAACGGCCCCAGCGTGCGCCCCGACAGGATCCCCACCGCAATCAGCGTGCCGACCGTGAACTGACCGGCAAAGACCAGATAGGTCCCGGCGATCACCGCCGCGATATAGGTGGCCTGTTGCATCCCCTGCGACCAGGCCGTCAGGGCCGACCCCAGCCGTCGCTGCTCGCTCGATTTCAGCGCCTGAAGCGCCGTCAACTCGGCCCAGAGTCTGCGAAACCGGTCTTCGGCGCGCTGCGTCTTGAGGGTGTCAAGCTCGAACACCGCCTCGTGCAGAAGGCGCGCGCTGCGCACGCCCGCGCCCTGCATCTCCTCGGTCAGGCGCATCATTCGCCGCTGCATCAGCAGACCCGGCAGCACCATCACGACCGCGCCGGCAATCAACACCCAGACCACCGGTCCCGCGATCCCGGCGACCAGCAACAAAAACAGCACCACAAAGGGCAGATCGGTCAGCGTTCCGATGGTGGCGGCGGTAAAGAACTCGCGCACCGAACCGAATTCGCGCATCGCGCTGAAGAGCTGCGACGGCCCCTTGCCCGCCAGCTCCGAACGCATCCCCAGGATGCGATCCATCAGCAGGCGCTGCACGTTCAATTCCACCTGCCGTCCGGCCCCGTCAAGGATCTGCGCGCGCGCGGTCTTGAGCGCGCCCTCGAAAAGCAGCGCCAGCGCGGCACCGCCCGCCAGCACCCACAGCGTCGCCTCCGACTGGTGCGGGATCACCCGGTCATAGACCTGAAGCGCAAAGAGCGCGACCGCCACGGCCAGCAGATTGGCCACGAAAGACCCCAGAGCTATTTCCGCGACATGGCGCCTGAGCGCGCCGAACTCGCCCCAGAACCAGTGCTTCGGCGCGTCAGGCAGATCGAGCGAGGCCGCCGGGGCCTCGGCCCGCAGCACCCGGCCCGCGAAATGGCGCCTGAATTCGGCCTCGGGCACCTCCGCGCGGGCATCAGGTGCCTCCGGCTCGTGGACCGTGACGATCCCGCGCGCCTGTTCCAGCACCAGAACCAGCCGCCCGCCGGTCATCTCGGCCAGCGCGGGCCACAGGTCCGGTGCCGGGGCCGCGACACGCGTTTCGTGCACGCTCAGCCCCGCCGCGCGCAGCCCCGCCGCCAGCGCCTCGGGCGCGGGGTCAATCCCGGCCATGGCCTCGCGCAGATCGACCTCGACAGCGCGCTGCCCCAGAAGGGTCACGTGCGCGCTTGCCAGGCGCACGCGCGCCCCGAGCCGCCCGCCCCCGGGCGTGGCGAGGGGCCTGCCCGCGCCGCCCCCCGGCATCACGCTCAGATTGGCGGGCGCGTCGGTCACATCCGGCTCCCGTCCGCCAGAACCCCCAGATGCGCCGCAAGCTCCAGCCGCGCGCGCGCCAGTTCGTATTTCAGCGCCAGCGCCCGCGCCTGCCGCTCGGCAAAGGTTTCATAAACGCCGACCACATCCATCACCTGCCGCTGCCCGCCGTCATATTGCCGCTGGAAGAGGTCCAGGTTGGCGCGCGCCTGATCGCGCAACGCGCCCGCCTCGATGGCCTGCCGCGTCAGCGCGTCAAGCCGCGCATCCAGACGCCGCACCACCCGGTCGCTGTCCTCTGCGGCCTGCGCGCTCCGCCGCGTGGCGGCCTCCTTTTCGGCCTCGAGCGCGCGCAACTCCGCGCCGGTGCCGAGGCCCCAAAGCTGTTCGGTGCGCAGCCGCACCGCGAAATCCGTGCTGCCGCCGCCCACCGTGCCGCCCGCGACCACGCCGGGCAGGAACCCCGCCCGCGCCACCATCGCTTCGGCCACATCGCGCTCGGCCTCGGCCTCGGCGCGCAGGACCGACAGCGCAACCGGCCCCTCGGCCACGCGCACCTCGCTCAGCCCGCGCACCCCGTCCATGGGCCGCGCCGCCATCGCCGCCAGTTCGGCCAGCGCCGTGCGCTCGGCCTCGGCTTGCGCGGCCATCACCTCGCGGATCTCGGCCAGCCGCGTGCGCAGCACCGTCAGGTCCGAGACATCCGACACGCCGCCCTTGACGCGCTCGGACATGATCCATTCGAAATGCGCCATATCCTCAAGCGTCTGCGCCTCAAGCGCGCGGCGCTCGCGTGCCTGCTCGGCCTCGAGATACAGCGTGAGGCCCGACAGAACACGGTTGTTCACATCCTGCGACAGCGTCACCGCCGCCACCTCCACATCCGCGGCGGCAAAGGCGCGCTCGGCCTTCTTGCGTCCATTGTCAAAAAGGACCTGCTCGATAATGAGCTGGCCCACCACGTCGCTCAGGCTGGTGAGGCTGATATTGGGCCCGATCCTGGGCAGCCAGTTCTTGGATGCGGCCTCGGCACGCAGGCGCGCGCTCAGGAGATCGGATTCGGCGCTGCGGCTGTAGCCGTCGAGCACCGCGCGCGCCACCTCGTGGAAACTGCCGCCCTCGGGCAAGGCCGAGCGCCGTGCCCGCAGATCGTTGATGAGCGGTGAGGCCTCGCCTTGCAGGGCGCGCACGCTGTCCGGGCCCGCACCAAAGCGCGAGACCTCCGCGCCACCGCCGCTGCCTGCCCCAAGACAGCCCGCCAGCATCAGGCATGTGCCCGCCGCCGCCAGACCTCTTGCAACCCTCACCATACCCTGCCCCCTGACCGCTTCGGGCCTGTCATTGGAGGCGCGCCGCCCATCCGCACGGCGCGCCCCGGTATCGTCTCAGGTGACAACCTGGATGTCGCTGTCCACAACCACCGTGGCATCGTTGCCCAGCGTGTAGATGTCAAAGCTCTGGCCATCCACCGTGGTCGCGCCCTGCGCCTGCGCGCCGGTGATCGTCACGCGGTCATCCGCCCCGCCCTGCACCAGCACGGTATCGCCATTCTCCGACAGCGCCCGGATCTGCGCCTCGGTCAGGGTCAATTGCGCCTGATCCCCGAACCGAAGGTCGATGGTCTCGATATTGAACGCGCCCAGATTGGGGTTGGCGACATTGACCACCTGCGTCGCGGTCTCATCAAGCACCACATAGGTCGAGGCGGCGTTGCCCCCAGCATCCGTCGCCGTCACCACAAGCTGCGAGCCGTCCGGGATGGCCTGCGGCCGCCCGGCACCGTCGAGAAAGAAATAATCCGTCTCGCCGGTGAACGGGTTGTCCTGCACGCCAAGGTCAAGCTCGTTCACCGCCCCGCCCGCATCGACCCGGTGGATGGAAATCGCGTCATCGCCGGTCTCGACCGTGGCATTGCGATAGCCGTTGCCCTGCCGGAAATAACCAACGATCCCCGGCGTGTCCGGCGCGATCATGTCGAGCGTGAACCCGTCATTGATCACCGCCGTATTCCCGGCCCAGTCGGTCGCGGTCACGACCATCCCGACCGAGCCCTCGGTCACCGGCACCTCGCCCGCGGGCACCACCAATGACCAGTTGCCGACACCATCCACCACCGCATCATAGAGCCCGCCAAAGACCGCGACCTGTGCGGTCGATCCCGCCTCCACGCGCCCCGTGAGCGTCAGACCCGATGCCGCCTCGGAGAGGTTCACGACATTATCCGCTGTCACCGGCCCGGCATGGTCAAGCCGGTTCACCAGCGTATCGACCTGCACCGTATCGCTCAGCGTCGCGGTGTTGCCCGCGCGGTCCGTGACCTCCACCAGAAGGCCCGCCACCCGCTCGCCCGACGCGATTTCACCCGGCCCGAACCGCGCGGTCCAGTTGCCCGCCGCATCGACAACGGCCTCATGGCGCACCCCGTCGATGGTGATGAACACCCGGCTGCCGGGCTCTATGGTGCCGGTCACGTTGAAACCGCCGGTGGCGATGTCGTTGTTGATCACGTCGCGCCCATCCGCCCCGATGGCGATATTGAGATCACGCAGGCTCAGGTTCTCGACCACCGTATCGACGTGCGCCGTGCCCTCGACCCGCGCCTCGTTGCCCGCCGCATCGACGGTGCGCGCAGTCACGACCGGATCATGGGTGCCGCGTGTGATCTCGCCGCTGGCATAGGTGCTCTGCCACCGGCCCGCGCCATCGGCGATGACCGTATGCTCCACCCCGTCCAGGCTTACGATGACACGCGCGCCCGGATCGGCCTCGCCGGTGACGCGCACGCCCGCATCCGCTTCGGCGGCGTTGATCACCCCGTCCCCGCCGATCGAGGCGGCGTTGAGCGTGAGATGCCCGGCTTCGGTATCCACGAGGATCGGCAGGCGCAACTCGGACGTGTTGCCCGCCGCGTCCGTGGCCACCGCAACCGCATCCTGGCCATAGGTGCCGCCGGGGATCTGCGCGCCGGTGAACGTGGCGCTCCAGGTGCCATCGGCACTCACCACGGCATTGACCTGCGATCCGGCAAAGCTCACCACCACGCTCGATCCCGGCTCGACCCGCCCGTTGAGCGTAAAGCCGCCGCCCTGTTCGGCGGCGTTGATCACGCCGTCCGCGCCACCCGGCGTGCCTTGCAAGGTGAAATCGCGCACCTCGGTATCGATCCGCACCGTGCCATTGACCTCGCTGCGGTTGCCTGCCGCGTCCACGGTCATGGCCCGAACCGGCGCATCATATTCGCCCCGCGCGATCCGGCTACCGTCGAAACCGGCGGTCCAGTTGCCCGCGTCATCGGTGACCACCGTGCGGGTCATCCCTGCAAAGCTCACCTCGACCACCGCCCCCGGTTCGGAGGTGCCGGTCACGGCCACAGAGCCGCCCGTCTCGGCAAGGTTCACGACCCCGTCGCCGCCGACCGCGCCCGCGTTGAGGCCAAGCGCATTGGGGTCGGTATCCACCGACACCGCCTGCCGCAACTCGCTGACGTTGCCGGCCGCGTCGGTCGCCACCGCGACCACCTCGCCGCCATAGGTGCCAAGCGGGATCTGGCCCGCCCCGAACGTCGCCGTCCAGGTGCCATCGGCGCTCACCACGGCAGTCACCTGCGACCCCGCAAAGCTCACCACCACGTTCGATCCCGGCTCCACCCGGCCCGACATGACAAAGCCCTCGGGCTGCTCGGCGGCGTTGATCACGGCATCCGCACCACCCGGATTGCCAACCATCTCGAAGCGGTTGACCAGCGTATCGACGTTGAAACTGCCGCTTGTGCTGCTCTCGTTTCCGGCGGCATCGACCGTATGCGCCGTCACCGTGGCAAGATACTCGCCCGCAGGCAGGCTGCCCGCCTCGTAGATCGCCGTCCAGGTGCCATCCGCGCCGGTCGTGACCTCACGCGCCACGCCCTCGACGCGGACCGTCACCACCGCGCCCGGCGTCGATGTGCCGGTGACCGACACCCCGCCTGCGGCCTCGGTGAAATTCACCACGCCATCGCCACCGACCGCGCCACCGTTGATCGTGATCGGGTGCGGCACCGTGTCGATGATCACTTGTTCGGTCACCACCGTGGAGTTGCCGAAACTGTCGCGCGCCGTGACCTCGACCGAGACGTCACGCTCGCCTCCCGGCACGTCGGCGGGGTCGAACACCACCTGCCAGCGGCCATCGGCCCCCACCACCGTCTCGGCGCGCGCGCCCTCGATGACCACGGTGATCGCGGCACCCGCCTCGCCGGTGCCGCCGATCTCGACGCCATCGCCGTGATCCACCAGATTGACGACATGTCCGCTCGCCGCCGTCCCCTCATCCACGCTGACCGCAGGCGGGGTCAGGTCGATCTCCACCGCCGGGCCATCGAGCACCGTCTCGCGGCCGTCCGGCTCGGTCACAATCACCGTGACATCATGCAGCCCGTCGGACGGGAAATTTCCGCCCGAAAACTCCGCAACCCAGTCGCCATTCTCATCGGCCGCCACCGTCACCTCACGGTCGCCGACCGTCACCACAACCTCGGAGTCGGGCTCGGCCCGCCCGGTGATCGTGACCGAAGGGTCAACAACCTCGTCACCGCCGATGACGATCGGCCCCGGCTCATTCACCGACGGCTCGATCCGCTCACGCCCGCCGCCGCCGCCGCCGCCACCGCCGCCGCCAACCAGCGCCGCCGCCCCAAGGCCCGCGGCCCCCGCCGCACCGGCCCCCAAGAGACCGCCCCCGCCCAGGAGCGCCGCGCCCAGCATCGACACGTCCTGATCCGATGTCACCGCCGCCACATCGCTGCCGCCAAGGAAAATCAGCTCGTCATCAGGGCTCCACTTGCCCCATTGCGCCGTCGGTCCATACTGCGCATAGACGGCCCCATCGACCCCCTCGATCAGCGTCACCTCGTTGAGATAGCCGTCGGCGCTGATGAAAAGCCGGCTCTCCGCCTGCCCGCCCGCACCATAATACCCCTCCAGCACCACGATCCGCCCGTCCGAGAGCGAAATCACGAGGTTCTGGCCATCGCGGCTGTAGCCACCGATTTCCGTCTGCCGAAGATTCAGGGAAATTTCCTGGCCGCTCCCGGCGGGAATGACGGTCACACCGTCCTGCCCCGGAACCGAACCATGGCTTGAAATGCCCGCATTTGTGCGGACGACATAATCAATCGCCTTCATGACACCACCACTCTTGCCTCAGATACACGCGCAATTTCGCGCTTTTTATGTGGGCTCAAAATAGCCATATTTGCCCGATCTCGCCAGAGTTTTGTTCGTCGTCTGAACCATTTTCGCGTTTTTCGCGCTCTGGTTGTCGTTTGGTGCCGCCAGGGCCGCTAACCTGAGTCCATTTTGCAACAGGGTGCCGCGCGCGCCTCTTGACGTGGCCGCCCCGGCTTTCCACTCTGCGACAGTCATCAATGTCCCGAGGGTCCATGCGCACGCATCTTGCCGATACCGTCTCGCTCCTGCGCGACCTCATCGCCTTCCCGACCATCTCGGAGGTCAGCAATCTCGACATGATCGCCTATCTTGCGCACCGGCTCGAAAGCTGCGGCGCGCGGGTCGATATCTTTCACGACGAGATCGGCCACAAGGCCAACCTCTTCGCCACCATCGGCCCCGAGGTGGATGGCGGTATCGTGCTCTCGGGTCATTCCGACGTGGTGCCGGTGGCCGAACAGGACTGGGCCACCCACCCGTTCGAGCTGGCCGAGGAGGGCGGGCGGCTCTACGGGCGCGGCACCTGCGACATGAAGGGCTTCATCGCCGCCGCCGTGGCCATGGCCCCGCTCTTCGCCGAGAAGGTGCGCGCGCGCCCCGTCCATTTTGCCTTCACCTATGACGAGGAAGTGGGCTGTTTCGGCGCGCAGGCCCTGGTCGAGAGCCTGCGCGCCCGTGGCCTGCGCCCCGGCGTGGCGATCATCGGCGAGCCGACCATGATGCGCGTGATCGAGGGGCACAAGGGCTGCTATGAATACACCACCCGGTTTCACGGTCAGGCGGGCCACGGCTCTGCCCCCGACCGGGGCGTGAACGCGGTCGAATACGCGGTGCGCTATGTCAACCGCTTGCTGGAACTGGCCGAGGCGCTGCGCGCCCGTGCGCCCGCCAGCAGCCGGTTCGATCCGCCCTGGACCACGATCAACACCGGCTCGCTCAAGGGGGGCGTGGCCCATAACGTCATCGCCTCCAACGCCGCCGTGGAATGGGAAATGCGCCCGGTGCAGGCTGTTGATGCGGCGTTCGTCAAGGAGGACCTGCGCCGCTATTGCGAGGAAATGCTGCTGCCGCGGATGCGCGCCATCTGCCCCGAAGCCGAGATTGTGACCGAGGTGATCGGCGAAGTGGACGGGCTGGAGCCGACCACCCTCAACGAGGCCCGCGATATCCTGCTGGAACTCACCGGCGCGAACGGGGCCGATCTCGTGCCCTTCGGCACCGAGGCGGGGCTTTTCCAGAGCTACGGCATGTCGGCGGTGGTCTGCGGCCCCGGCTCCATCGACCAGGCGCACAAGCCCGACGAATACGTGGCGCTCGACCAGTTGCAGCACTGTCTCGACATGCTGGGACGGCTTGGAGACAAGCTGGCAGCGTGACGCGCCCGCCAGTCTCAGGTTTTGCGGAAGGTCAGGTACTGCGGCGCGCGGCCCTCTTGCAGGGCTTTTTGCTCATAGCGCGTTGAAATCCAGTCACTCCACGGAGCGCGCCAATCGGCAGGCCCCTCTGCCAGCCATTCGAACCCGTGGCGCGGCACCTCTTCGAGGGTCTGGCGCACATAGTCGGGAATATCCGTGGCCACCCGAAGAATACCTCTTTTTTTCATGATCCTGGAAAGCGGAGTCAAATAACCCCCGGTGACGAAACGCCGCTTGTGATGGCGCTTTTTCGGCCATGGATCCGGGTAGAGCAGAAAGCTGCGCGAGATCGATCCCTCGGGCAGGACATCGAACATGTTGCGGACATCGCCGGGATAAACCGCTATGTTTTTCGCCCCCGAGGCCCGGATCTTGCCGAGGAGCATCGCCACCCCGTTGATGTAGGGTTCGCAGCCGATGATCCCCACATCGGGGTTGGTCACGGCCTGATGCACCATATGCTCGCCACCGCCGAACCCGATCTCGAGCCATATCTCCCGGTCTCCGAAATACTCTTTCAGATCAATGGGATTTCGGTCGGGATTGACGTCCCAATCAACCGCACCGGGCGAGAGCGCACAGAGGTCCTCGTCCAGCCACGCCGCTTGGCGTGGCTTCAGGGTCTTGCCCTTGAACCGCCCGTGAAAATTGCGCCAGGGCGCGCCGGTGGGGTGCTTGCGATCACTCATGATACCTAAAGTGGCGCGCGAAGTTCGCGCGCCAAAACCTTGATCAGACGGCTTTTTTCAAAGCTTCGACAAGATCGGTCCGCTCCCACGAAAACCCGCCATCGGCCTCCGGCGCGCGCCCGAAATGGCCATAGGCGGCGGTGCGCGCGTAGATCGGTTTGTTGAGGTCCAGATGCTCGCGAATGCCGCGCGGGGTCAGGTCCATGCAGTCGGCCACCGCTTTTTCAATCGCGGATTCATCCACTTGCCCGGTCCCGTGCGTATCCACATAGATCGAGAGCGGCTTGGCCACGCCGATCGCATAGCTGACCTGAAGCGTGCAACGTTGCGCCAGCCCCGCCGCCACCACGTTCTTGGCGAGATAGCGTGCCGCGTAAGCCGCTGATCGGTCGACCTTTGTCGGATCCTTGCCCGAAAACGCGCCGCCGCCATGCGGGGCCGCGCCACCATATGTGTCTACGATGATCTTGCGCCCCGTGAGGCCCGCATCGCCGTCCGGTCCGCCGATGACAAAAGTCCCCGTCGGGTTCACATGCCATTCGGTATGCTCCGTAAGCCATTCTTTCGGCAACACTTCCCGAATATACGGCTCGACGATGGCGCGGATGTCGTCGCTCGTCTGCGCCTCGTCCGAGTGTTGCGTCGAGAGCACGAGTTGCGTCACCTCGACCGGCTTGCCACCCTCGTAGCGCAGCGTCAGCTGTGATTTGGCATCGGGTCCCAACGTCTTTTCGATACCCGATTTTCTCACCTCGGCCAACCGCTTGAGAATGGCGTGGGCATAGAGGATCGGCGCGGGCATGAGTTCGGGCGTCTCATCGACCGCATAGCCGAACATGATCCCCTGATCGCCCGCCCCGTCGCGGTCCACCCCTTGGGCGATATGCGCCGACTGAGGATGAAGCATGTTGTGCAACTGCAAGGTATTCCAGTGAAATTCTTTCTGTTCATAGCCGATGTCACGAACGCACTCCCGCACGATCCCGTCGATCCGGCCCATGAATTCCGCAAGGCGCGACTTGTCGGACAGCCCGACCTCGCCGCCCACCACCACGCAATTGGTGGTGGCGAACGTCTCGCAGGCGACCCGCGCATTGGCCTCTTCGCTCAGAAATGCGTCGAGGACCGCATCCGAAATCCGGTCACAGACCTTGTCCGGGTGCCCCTCCGAAACGGATTCGGAGGTGAAAAGATAGTTCTGTCGTGCCATGAAAACGCTCCGTTGGATACATCCGTCACGCCAGGAAGCCGTTGTGACGGGATTGGCGCTCGATACGCCCACGCACCCCGCGCGTCAATCGCCAACTGTGCGCGCGCGCCGCCTGTTGCGCCAGAGTGACAATGCCAGCAAAAGAACATGGAAAACCAGCATCGGAGCGTCCCCAAGCCGCGCATAGACCGTCTCGGGCAAAGGCGGCGGCAGGGCTGCGTCGCGCCAGCCCGCCTCTCCCAGCGGGATCCACTCGGTAAGCTTGCCGGTCGCGTCGATCATCGCCGAAACGCCGGTATTGGCGACCCGGATCATCGGCAGGCCCATTTCGGCGCTGCGCAAACGCGCCTGGGCAAGGTGTTGATACGGCCCGGAAACCTTCCCGAACCAGGCATCGTTGGTTATGAGCAGGATCATATCCGCCCGCCCCGGCGCTGCCCGCAGATCGCGCGCGAACACGCTTTCGTAGCAAATGAGCGGCAGCGCCCGCCCAAGCGGCCCGAGATCGAGAAGCCGCGCGCCCGGACCCGAGGAATAGCCCTGCCCCTCATTCGACGCGAGACCGTAGATACCCAGACTGCCGAGAAAATCCCCGAAAGGCATGAACTCGCCAAAGGGCACGAGATGGTGCTTGTCGTAGACTTCGCTGACCACGCCACCGGGCTCGATCACCGCCAGTGAGTTGAAAACCCGCCGCCCTTCCGAGCGTTGGATCCCCAGCACCACCGGCGCGCCCCGCGCAGAGGCCGCCACCGCCTCAAGCGTCTCGCCCGCGTTCTCGAGCCAGACCGGCACCGCCGTTTCCGGCCAGACCACCAGATCGGGCACAGCGCCCGCCGCCGTAAAGGCGCGTTGGCGGTCAAAGAAAAGCTGAACCTTGTCGGGGTCCCATTTCTCGTGCTGCGCGGCATTGGGCTGGATGAGGCGCACCACCCGCGCGCCCGCCTCTGCCCCCGCTTCAGGCGTGAGCGCGGCCCCCAACGGCCAGAGCGCGGCCAGCCCGCCAAGCGCCAGCGCGCCGCGCCCCCGTTGCCCCGCCACCACGTGCCAGAGCGCAACCCCCGCCCCCAGAACGAGCACGAGCAGCCCCGGCGCGCCCAGATACGACGCCCAGTGCAACAGCGGCGTGTCGATCAGCGCGTGACCCGCCTGCGCCCAGGGAAACCCTGTGAAAAGCCAGCCGCGCGCTATCTCGGCCAGACCCAGTCCGGCCACGAAACCTGCCGCTCCTCCGCCCAAGGCGCGGGCGAGGGCCAGCCCCGCCCCCCAGAAAAGCGCCATGCCCGCTGCCAGCCCCAGAAGCGCGAACGGCGCCATCCAGCCATGGCGCGCGGCATCGACCATGAACGGCTCGGTGATCCAGTGCAGCGCCAGCAGGAAATGCCCCGTGCCCACCATCCAGCCAAGCACCGCCGCCCCGCGCCAACCCTGCGCCCGCCGGTAAAGTCCGTAAAAAGCAGCCATCCCGACAACCGTCAGCGGCCAAAGGCCCCACGGGGCCTGCCCAAGCGCCGCCAGCGCCCCCAAACCCCAGTAGAGCGTCAGGCGTCCCGGCCAGGACCAGCGCGCTGCCCGCGCCAGCACCGCCTCAGCCATGCGCCGGGGCCTTGAGCCGCACACGCACACGCTTGATGCGGCGCGGATCGGCCTCGACCACCTCGATGGTCGGCCCGGCGGGATGCTCGATCACCTCGCCGCGCACCGGCACCCGCCCCAGCAGCATGAAGACCAGCCCGCCCAGCGTGTCGATTTCTTCCTCGTCCACCTCGTCGGCTTCTGTCAGCGACAGGCCGATCTCGGCCTCGAACTGATCGAGCGGCGTGCGCGCCAGCGCCACGTAACAGCCCGGCGCCTCCTCGGTCCAGAGCGCATCCTCGTCGGTGTCGTGCTCGTCCTCGATCTGGCCCACCACTTGTTCGATCAGGTCCTCGATGGTCACAAGCCCGTCCACCCCGCCATATTCGTCGATCACCAGCGCCATATGCCGCCGCTCTGCCTGCATTTTCTGCAACAGAACCCCGATGGGCATGGACGGGGGCACAAACAGCAGCGGTCGCAACATCTTGCGCAGCGCAAAACCCGCCCCCTTGCCGTTGAACCCGTGCTTGAGCGCGAAATCCTTGAGGTGGATCATGCCAAGCGGCGAATCGAGGGTGCCCTCGTAGACCGGCAGGCGCGTCATGCCGCTCTCGCGGAACACCTGCACCAGATCGTCGATCCCGATATCGACCGGAACGGCGACAATCTCGGCGGTGGGGATGGCCACATCCTCCACGGCCATGTCGCGCAGATTGCCCATGCCGGGCACGGGGCTGCCAAACGTGCCCGCCCCGTCCTCGCTGTCATCCTGCGGGTTGAAGATGCCGAAAACCCGGCGGAAAAACCCGCCCGTTTCCTCGGTCCCGGTCATGTCCTCCGGCTGCGCGCGTTGCGCCGCAGTAGGAGATCCGTCGCTACTCTCGCCCATCCATCTCTTCTCAGGTGCCGGGGTCCTGCCCCATCATGTGCTAATATGGGTCACGAACACCCAGTTTGCCAAGTATCGCCACCTCGGTTGCCTCCATCAGCGTGGCATCCGGGTCACGGATGTGGTCATAGCCCAGCAGATGCAGCACCGCGTGAACGGTCAGATGCGTGACATGATCGGCGAATGGACATCCCGCCTCCGCCGCTTCACGCGCGCAGGTGTCATGGGATATGGCAATATCACCGAGAAAGCCATCCTCCCCCGGCTCCGGCGGCACAGGTCTGTCGCCTGCGCGCGCGGGCGACAGATCCTCGGCGGGCCAACTCAATACATTGGTGGGCGCGGGCTTGCCCCGGAACTCGGCGTTGAGCGTGGCAATGCGGGTGTCATCGCAGGCCAGAAGGCTGATTTCCCAGTCGCCGGGCACCAGACCCAGATGCGCCAGTGTCGCCTCTGCCGCGCGCGCCGCCAGCGCCTCCAGCCCCGCCGCCCGCCAGCGTTCGTCCTCGATCATCACCTCGACGGGCATGGCCTAGCCATCCGCCTCATATGCCTCGATGATCGCGGCCACCAGCGGGTGGCGCACAACGTCCTTCGCGGTGAAATAATTGAAACTGATCTGCGGGATATGCGTCAAAAGCCGCTCGGCATCCGCCAGCCCCGAGGGCACCCCGCGCGGCAAATCAATCTGCGTGCGGTCGCCGGTGATGACCATGCGCGAGCCTTCGCCCAGACGGGTGAGAAACATCTTCATCTGCATGGATGTCGCGTTCTGCGCCTCGTCGAGCACGACAAAGGCATTGGCCAGCGTGCGCCCGCGCATGAAGGCCAGGGGCGCGATCTCGATGCGCTTTTCCTCGATCAGCTTCTGCACCTGCTTGCCGGGCAGGAAATCGTTCAGGGCATCATAGAGCGGCTGCATGTAGGGATCGACCTTGTCCTTCATGTCGCCGGGCAGATAGCCCAGTTTCTCGCCCGCCTCCACCGCCGGACGGCTGAGGATGATCCGGTCGACATGGCCCTCGATGAACATGTTCACGCCGACCGCCACGGCCAGATAGGTCTTGCCGGTGCCCGCAGGCCCGATGCCAAAGGCCAGTTCATGCGCGAAGAGCGATTTGACATAGGCTTTCTGCGCCTCGGTGCGCGGCTCCACGAGCTTCTTGCGTGTCTTGATCTCGACCGAGGAGCCGCGAAACATCTCAAGCTGATCACCGTCAAGGGTGCCTGTGTCCTCACCTCCGCCCATGCGCAATTCACGGTCCACATCGCCGCGCTCCACCGATTTGCCGGCCTCGAGCCGCGCATAAAGCGCCTCCAGAACCGCCACCGCCGCCTGAACCGCGCCGTCCTCACCCAGCACCGCAAGCTGATTGCCACGCCGCACGATCTGAACCGCCAGGACGCGCTCGATCTCGGCAAGGTTGCGGTCATATTCGCCGCACAGGTCGATCAGGAGCTTGTTATCGGGAAACTCGACCGCAGCCTGATGCATCGCGGTCATGTCGGGGGCGGGGGGCGGTGCGCTGGTTCCCAAACAAATCTCCCAGAGTCGGATGTCTGTCCCACAGTGCCAATATGCGCCGCGCGGCGCAAGCGTGGGAGCGGAAAAAGAACGGGGCGCGCCTGCGCCCCGTTCTCGTCATCCCTCGCCATGCCATTCTCAGAGCGTATCGGCGATCCGGCTGCCCTTCTTGAACGGCCCGGTCGCCACAGTGGGCGGGGCGATGCCCGAGCAGACCGGCTTGCCGTAGCGGTCCATCCGTGCCGAAAGATATCCCTCGACCCCGTCATCGATGATCCAGTGATCGCACCCGTTGGGATCGACCCAGATACCGGCCCGAAGCTGGCTCAGGTGCTTGCGGTCGGTGCCCCGGTCGAGGCTCTTGTCGGGACCGACGGTGCCGTGCCCACCTGTGCAGGCCGCCAGAAGCCCGACAACGGGCAGGGCAAAAACGATTTTGACAATGCTCATAGCAGGGACCCCTCAGCGCCAGCACATGATTTCGACACGGCGGTTTTCCGCCATGCCCGCGGCGGTATTGTTCGTCGCTCTGGGCATCCGCTCACCGTAGCCGCGCACGTCCGAGATGCTGGCACCGGTGCTGCGCGCGACCGACGCCACGGCATTTGCGCGGCGCAGCGACAGGCCCATGTTGTATTCATCCGAGGCGCGGCTGTCGGTATGTCCGACGATGGTATAGGACACGGCCCCGGCAGACTGGAAGAACTCTCGCAACCGCTGTTGTCCCGAGGGGCTGATCCGCGCGCTGTCGGTGGCAAAAAGCTGGTCGGTATTGACCACCCCGCACAGGTTCACCTCGCGGCAGACCGGAATGCCCTGACGGGTGACATGCGGGCTCATGTAGCCTTCGGCCCCGTCATCCATGACCCAGTGTTCACAGCCGTCCGGATCGATCCAGATCGTCGGGATATAGCGCTCACCCACCACGGTGCGTTGCCGCTGCTCCTGCGCCTGCGCCGTGCTGGCAACCGCCGAAAGCGCAAGCGCCCCGATGACAGCCGCGCCGACAAGACTGTGCAGAATATCAGACCGTTTCTTAGTCACTATCCCCGTCCCCCACTTCTTGAACGATATTCCCTTTCGGATCATCGTTATATCAAATGCAGGCCAAGTTTAACAAATTTGCCTTCGAAGTGAAGCAAATTCCACCAGATATTGTGGCGAGAGAGGAAACAATCTCTAGCGCGCCGCAAATTTGCCCCAATTGGCCGTCTCAGGCGGCGGGGATTCGGCCGCCAAGCGAGTTTGGCCCGCTCTCGACAATTTCCACCTGCATCAGATCACCCACGTTCAGGTTTCCGCCTGTCACATGCACTGCGTGCAGATGGTCGGATTTGCCCACCATCTGCCCCGGCATCCGACCCGGCTTTTCGAAAAGGACCCCCACGCGACGCCCCACCATCGCATCCTGAATGGCGCGTTGCTGGCGGGTGATCAGCGCCTGCAACCGGTGCAGCCGCTCGGATTTCTCGGCCTCATCCACCTGCGCGCGCTCCGCCGCCGGGGTGCCGGGGCGGGTGGAATATTTGAACGAGAACGCCTGCCCGTAGCCCACGGCCTCGATCAGATCGAGCGTGGCCTGGAAATCGGCCTCGGTCTCTTCGGGGAAGCCCACGATGAAATCGCCCGAAATGAGGATATCGGGCCGCGCCGCGCGGATGCGCTCGATCAGCCGCAGATAGCCCTCGGCGGTGTGCTTGCGGTTCATCCGTTTCAGGATGCGATCAGAACCGGACTGCACCGGCAGATGCAGATAGGGCATGAGCTTGGGGCATGTGCCATGCGCCTCGATCAGGTCATCGCTCATGTCATTGGGGTGACTGGTGGTGAAGCGGATGCGCTCCAGCCCGTCGATGTCATTCAAGGCCCAGATGAGCCGCGCGAGGCTCCAGTCGCCCCCCTCGCCCGCCCCGTGATAAGCATTCACATTCTGCCCCAGCAGGGTGATCTCGCGCACGCCCCGTTCCACCAGATCGCGCGCCTCTTCCAGCACGCGCGCGGCCGGGCGGCTCACCTCGGCCCCGCGGGTATAGGGCACCACGCAGAAGGCGCAGAACTTGTCACAGCCCTCCTGCACGGTCAGGAACGCGGTCGGGCCGCGCGCGGCCTTTGGTCGGTGGCGCAGGGTGTCGAACTTGTCCTCCAGCGGGAAATCGGTGTCGAGCGCCTTTTCCCCCGCGCGCAGCCGCGCCTCCATCTGCGGCAGGCGGTGATAGCTTTGCGGCCCCACCACCAGATCCACGAGCGGCTGGCGGCGCATGATTTCCGCCCCCTCCGCCTGCGCCACGCACCCCGCGACGCCGATTTTCAGATCGGGCTTTTCGTCCTTCAGCGCGCGGAACCGGCCCAGTTCCGAATAGACCTTCTCGGCGGCCTTCTCGCGGATATGGCACGTGTTCAGCAGGATCATGTCGGCATCCGCCGGATCCGTTGTTTCCACATAGCCCGCGCCGCCCATGGCCTCGGCCATGCGCTCGCTGTCATAGACGTTCATCTGACAGCCATAGGTCTTGATATAAAGCTTCTTCGGAGCCGCCATGCGCCCGCCTCCCGGCCTTGGGTTCAGGTCGCGTTCCTACATCACGCCCGCCCCCTCTTGCAATGCCCGCCGGGATTGGCGATTCTGCGGCAAACCGGTCAGGACGGATCACATGACGGCACCGACGCTCACCGCGTTTCTCGCGCAACCCGGCACGGCGCTCGCCAAGGGACCGGTGGCCATGGTCTTTGCGGAGGACACGACCGAGCTTGACTCGACGCTGCGCCACCACCTCGACCTGGGGTTCAAATCGGTGCTGTTCCTTGCGCCGGACGTTTTCGACGTGGCCCCGGATGTGGCCGGGGATCCGAGACTAACCCGCATCCGCCACGATCTTGCGGCGGGCGGCACGGTCACCGAGGCGGTCAACGCCGTGATCGACAAGGCCCCCGGCCTCTGGCTCTATTACTGCTACAACGCCGAATACCTGTTCTACCCGTTCTGCGAGACGCGCACCGTGGGCGAATTGCTGGCCTTTCACACAGAGGAACGGCGCGCCGCGATGCTCACCTACGTGATCGACCTCTACGCCCCCGACCTTGACCGCCACCGCAACGCGGTCTGCCTCGAAGAGGCGCATATGGACCGCTCGGGCTACTATGCGCTTGGCCGTCCCGATCCGGCCAACCACAACCACCCCCGCGAGCGGCAGCTTGATTTCTTCGGCGGGCTGCGCTGGCGCTACGAGGAACATATCCCCGCACACCGGCGCAAGATCGACCGCATCGCCCTTTTCCGGGCCGCACCGGGGCTGCGCCTGCGCGACGATGACACGTTCTCGGACGAGGAATACAACACCTATGCCTGCCAATGGCACAACAACCTGACCGCTGCGCTGGTCTCGTTCCGCACCGCCAAGGCGCTCAAGCGCAATCCCGGCTCCACCTTCGATATCCACAGTTTCAAATGGCACAATTCCGTGCCGTTCGAGTGGCATTCCCGGCAATTGCTCGATCTGGGGCTGATGGAACCGGGCCAATGGTTCTGACCGCCGCATGTCTTGTCAGTTGCGCGCAAACCTGCCGCACCTGACGGGGATCAGTCCAGCCCGCGTTCGGTGACGATCATGACGCGCGAGGCCCCTGACGCGCGCAGGTCGCGTGCCAGATCGACCAGGGTGATCGCAGACAAGGCCTTGTCGGGCACGATCCGCACCACGTCGCGCTCTTCCTCGGGGCGTGCGGCGTGGAAGGCCTGCGCCGAGGCGACGGGCGCGCCCCGATAGGTCAGCCGGCCGTCGGGGTGCACGACAAGCGTATCGGGCGGCGCACGGCCATCGAGATCGGACGTGCTCACGAGCCTCAGATCCCGGTCCATCGGCGGCGCAATGGTGCTTGCGACCATGAAAAAGACCAGCATCAGGAAAACCACATTGATCAGGGCAATCGTGGGCTCGATCCGCGAGCGATGTCTGGGTCTGCGCATCACGACCCCAACACGCTGATGCTGAGCCGGTCAATGCCGCGCAGGATGACAAGAACATCGGTCAGCCTCTGCGCCGTCACATCGACAGCCAGGCTGACGATCACCTGCAAGCCGTCCGCGTCGGGGGCCATGTCGGCGAATTGGTCCTTCAGGGCCCCCAGCCCGACCTCCTGACCGTTCACGCGCAGGCTCTCCTGCCCCAGTTGAAGAAAGCTCCGCCGCACGTCGGCCTTGTCGGCACCGCCCGCATTGGCGGAGGACAACTCCACCTCGGCAAAGCGCGAGAAGGTCGAGGACAGCATGAAAAACAGCAGCAAGAGGAAAATGACATCGATCAACGATGTCATGGACAGGCGCCGCCGCCGGGCCTGCCTACGCATGGGCGGGCTCCATCGCGGCTTGTCGGTCGGCCCCACGCTGACCCTGCGGGTGCAGGACGGCGGCAATCGCCCGTTCGGCAGTCACGCGCTCGGCATCCATGCGCCCCTCGAACCAACTGAGCACCATGGCCGTGGGCATTGCCACCGCAAGGCCCGCCGCCGTGGTCAGCAGCGCCACCCAGATACCGCCCGCCAGAAGCGACGGATCGACCTGCGCCCCGGCCTCCTGAAGCGACTGGAACGCGTCGATCATGCCCAGAACCGTGCCGAAAAGCCCCAGAAGCGGGGCAAGCTGTGCCACGCTGTCCAGCAGGCGAAACCCGCCCTCCAGCCGGGCGAAGCGCACCTCGGCTTCCGCCTCCAGCCGCTTGGCGTCTTGCGGCTCCGAGGAAAAGGCCATCTCGACCACAGGCGCAAGGTAGCTTCTGGATTGCCTGAGCGCGCGCAGGGCGGCGCTCCGGTCGCCCCGGTCCCAGGCGTTGACGGCCTCTTTCAGGGCCCGGTGCCGCCCCACCCCGACCGCGAAAAACTGCCATAGCTTGTAGAGGATGGTCGCCAGGGTCACGACCGAGACCGCCAGCAGGATCATCACGACCGGCCCGCCGAGATCGGCGACCCGACGCAGGCCTTCAAGAACCTGTGTCATCCGATCACCTCGATCCCGGTGCGCGTCCCGAGGATCAGCCCCGCCTCGCAGGCGTTCGCGGCCAGATCCGGGGCCTGACAGGTGTTGGCCCCGTTGATCAGGACGCGGCTCAGGCCGTCGCAGGTGACACCCGTGATGGTGAACTGACGCACCCGGGGGCGACCGGACGGCAGCGCGCCGAAATCGAACAGGGTCAGCCGCTCCACCTGACCGGCGCTGTCGAACAGCACGGTTTCATACACCGCCTTTTCGATCGGTCCGGCATGTCCGTTGGTCACCAGAAAACTCAGCGTGCAACTGCCCTCATTGGACTTCACCGCATTCAACTCGATCGCGACAGCCGCGCCCGCCCCCGCGTCCTGTGCCACCGCTCCGGTGGCAAAGCAAAGGCCGGCACCAAGCGCCACGCCCGCCAGTCGCATCATCTTCATCTGCATCTTCCTCATGTGATCGCACCGCCCCGACCAGTTGAGAGGCGCGGCGGTTGGCATGTCAAGCTCGGGTCTGCGGGCCACCCGCCGCGACCGGAATCGCCCCTTGCGCGCGGCGCCGGTTTGGTGCCCGGAGCGTCCGGGACTTGTGAATCCGTCCATGAGATCACCTTCTTTGATACGAGAAAACCATTGTCTGGCTGGTGCCATCCGGCGTTGGCGGGAACGGGGCGGCGCGCCTGACCTGAGCGGCAGCGGCACGCCTGATGTTCGGAGGGCCGGAACTGCTCAGGATATTGACCCAGGCCACAGAGCCGTCGGGATTGATCCCGAATGACACCTGCGCCGACCCGCGCGCCGAGGGATCGACGGCCGGAAAGCGGTTGAGCTGAACCAGAATCTGACCGGCGTAATTGCCCGAGATTGCATTGCCGGGGTTGCGCGACCCGCTGAAGCCGGTCGCCCCGGACCGCGCGGCCCCGCGACCGGCGGCAAACGGATCAATGCCGGTGCGCCTGTAGCTGGTCAGCGGGGATTCGATCGTCCGGTTCAGGCGCCCGCTTTGCGCGCCATCCCTCACACCTGCGGTCGCCATGGACGGCCGCTCCTTTGGCGGGCGCAAGGACGTTGTGACAACCGGGCCCGTTTCTTCCTCGCTGTCCTCGGCGGTCAGGGTCTCGGGGGTCTCGGGCGCGGGGGCGACCGCAATCTCCGACTGATCGGGCCGTAGCACCTCGGGTTCCGGGATGAGCGCGGGGCTTGCGGACGGGGCGGGCGCGGGCGCGACGGGCTGCACGGTTTCGGCGGTTGACAGGGGGGCTGCGTCGCTGTCCATCGGCTCCGCCGGATCGGGAGTTTCCACCTCTGTCCCTTCGGGTGCATCTGCCTGCGTCTCGGCCTCGGGCGGCGTGAGGACCGGCGCATCCGCGACGGTGTCATCCTCGCCGCCCGCTGGCTCTGCGGTGTCGGGTGCGGTCTCTGACACGGGCTCATCGCTCCCGGACGGATCGGCAGCGTCCGGTTCCACCACATCGACCGACCCGGTATCGGGCGCGAGGACATCCTGGGGATTGTCGGAGGCCACCAGCGCCTGGGTCGTGGGGGGGTCCTCGGTCACCGGTTCGGGTGGCGTCACCTCGGGTGGGTCGGGCACCGGGGCAGGCTCCGGCGCGGGAGACGCAGCCGTGGGTTCGGCCAGATCCTCGAAGGCGCTGCCGACATCGGCCAGTTCCGAACCGGCACCGTCTTCCGGGGCCGCCTGATCCTCGCTGGAGGTGACGCGCAGCCCCAGGCCGTGCAGAAGCAACGACAGCACAATGGCCACGACCGCAGCATAAATCGACCCCCTGATCATTCAGGCCGACGGGCTTTGGACAGAGTGGCGAGCACGGCCATGACCCACCAGAAAGACCCGGTGAGGTCTGGCAAGGGCAAGGCGGTGACACGACATGGTTGGTTTCCTTATCCGACCGACACCACGCGCCGAGACCATTCAGCGCACGTCAGGGTCCACCGGCCAGTGCCGTCTGAAGTTACCGCAACTATCCGCCCTGCGGTAGGGCATCCTACACGTTTGTGATATGGGGTCAGAACACCGGACGGCAACTCGGCCCTCTGCGCCCCTTTCACGGGCGCGACGGATACCGATGATCCGGCACAGGGATCGACAGCACCTGCACGCGCCTGATCCCGGTCACGCGGACCAAGGCGCGACGTGACGCGCCGCCGGTCCTATCCGGTATCCTCGCCCATCCCCCCGCGTCCCGCAGCCGGGACATCGGCCGCGCGTGGATCACTGCCCTGACGCATCCCGAACACCGATCGCAGGATCTCTGACAGCCCGGCCACGTCCCGCCCGTCGAAGGCCGCAGGCTGGTCGCTGTCGATATCGAGCACACCGATCAGCGCCCCCGCCGCATTCCACACCGGCAACACGATTTCCGAGCGCGTGGACGCAGCACAGGCGATATGGCCCGCGAACGCCTCCACGTCATCGACGAGTTGCACCTCGCCCGTGCGCGCCGCCGCCCCGCAGACGCCCCGCGAGAACGGGATCACAAGGCAACCATGCCCGCCCTGATACGGCCCGATCTTGAGCATTTCCGGCCCGGTCACCCGGTAGAACCCGGTCCAGTCGAACCGGTCATCGGCATGGTGCAACTCGCACACCACCGTGGCCATGAGCGCGACCTCGTCGCTCTCGCCCTCGGTCAGCGACAGGATCGCGCGGGTGGTGGCGGGGTAGTCGATACGCATCGGCGCGCTCCTCTCGAAGTGGGCGTGGAGGCCAGCCCCCACACGCAGGGTCAAGTGGGGGCCAGCCCCCACACCCCCGGGATATTTCAGGCCAGAAGAAACTCAGACCCGTTCGATGGCAATCGCCGTGCCCTCGCCGCCACCGATGCAGATGGCGGCAACGCCGCGTTTCAGCACCCGCTTTTCCAGCGCGTTGAGCAGCGTCACCATGATCCGCGCCCCCGAGGCCCCGATGGGATGGCCAAGCGCGCAGGCCCCGCCATTGACGTTCACCTTCTCGCGCGGCAGCCCCATTTCGTGCATGAAGGCCATGGGCACCACGGCAAAGGCCTCGTTCACCTCCCAGAGATCGACATCGCCCACGCCCCAGCCGAGGCGCTTGAGCAGTTTTTGCGCCGCCGGAACCGGCGCGGTGGTGAACCAGCCCGGCGCCTGTCCGTGGCTGGCATGGCCGAGGATGCGCGCGCGGATAGTGAGGCCGCGCGCCTCTGCCGTCTCGCGCGCGGCGATGACCAGCGCCGCCGCGCCGTCGCTGATCGAGCTGGAATTGGCCGCCGTGACCGTGCCGCCCTCGCGGAACGCCGGTCTGAGCTGCGGGATCTTCTCGGGGCGCGCCTTGGCGGGCTGCTCATCGGTGCTGATCGTCACCTCGCCCTTGCGCGTGCGAATCGTCACCGGCGCGATCTCTCCCTCGAACGCGCCCGATCTCTCCGCTGCAAGAGCCCCTTCCAGCGAGCCGAGCGCATAGGCGTCCTGCGCCTCACGCGTGAACTGGTATTTCTCGGCGCAATCCTCGGCGAAGGTGCCCATCAGGCGGCCCTTGTCATAGGCATCCTCCAGCCCGTCGAGAAACATGTGGTCGATCACTGCGGCATGGCCCAGCCGCGCCCCGCCGCGCATCTTGGGCAAGAGGTATGGCGCGTTCGACATCGATTCCATGCCGCCCGCGATCATCGTGTCTGCCTGGCCCAGCGCGATCTGATCAAAGGCCATCATCGCCGCCTTCATGCCTGAGCCGCACATCTTGTTGAGCGTGGTGGCGGGCACCTCCTCGCCCAATCCGGCCAGAAATCCGGCCTGCCGCGCCGGGGCCTGTCCCTGCCCCGCAGGCAGCACGCAGCCCATCAGGACCTCATCCACCGTAGCGGCGCGCGCATCCCTCAGCGCCGCCCGGATCGCCGCACCGCCCAGTTCCGCCGCCGGCACCCCGTCGAAATCGCCCTGAAAGCCGCCCATGGGCGTGCGCGCCGCCCCCGCGATCACCACTTCCCGCATTCTTGCCCCTCCTTGTGAAAACCTGGCCCGTGCTTACCGGATGGAAAGGAATCGGGTCTAGCCTTCCTTGTATTACTACGTAGCGGAGGCAGGATGAAACTCGAGGTAACCAGTCACGAAAAGGTGCGCATCATCACGGTGCCGGAGCCGCGCATCGACGCCGTCGGCGCACTCAGGTTCAAGGAGGCGATGCGCGCGGCCACCACCGACGGGCCCGATCATGTCGTGCTCGACCTCGGGCAGGTGCGCTTTGTCGATTCGAGCGGGCTTGGCGCGATTGTCGCGGCGATGAAACAGATGGGGGCCGGGCGCAGGCTCGATCTGGCGGGGCTCACGCCCGATGTGGCCAAGGTGTTCCGGCTCACGCGCATGGACACGGTCTTTGTCATCCACGAGGATGCCGAGGCCCCGCTGCGCCGCGCCACGGGCTGAGCGCGGCGCATCCACGCAAGAGGGGAGACAGATGGCGGAGGCGTTTCACCGGCGGATCGCGGCTGACGGCATGGCCGTGCGCGCCCTGCTGGCCGAGATACGCGGCTGGCTCTCTGGACGGGGTCTCGACGATGCCGCATGTGGCAAGATCGAGATTGTCCTGGCCGAGGCGCTCAACAACGTGGTCGAGCACGCCAGTCTGGACCCAAAGGACGAGATCGCACTCGACATGACGCTCGCACCGGACGGTGTCGGGGTGGACCTGCGCGATCGCGGCGCGCCCCTGCCCGGACTGACACCGCCCCGGGGCGATCCGCCGCCCCTCGCCGGGGACCGCGATACCCTGCCCGAGGGGGGATTCGGCTGGTTCCTGATTCGCACGCTGACGTGCGGGCTGCACTACGCGCGCGAGGGCGGGGAAAATCACCTGTCGCTCCGGTTTGCCCCCGAAAACAAGGCGGAACGCAACCCCTGAGACGCATCTTTCAACCCTCGCGTGTGCCCGTCCAGAAAAGACCATATTGGCACCGCAGAGCCGCCGCAGAGCACCGCCATAAGCGTGCCTGTAGCTGCATATGGCTTCCCTCGGCGTCGCGCGTCATTGCCCCCACCCAGTGCGCGGCGTCGAGGTCCTTCCCCCGGTCCGAAAACCTCTCCACACCGCATTGGCATTCCCCGAGCGCCGTCCTAACGTGCGCTCCGAAACGGGATTACGGGAGACGAGACCATGCGCGATTTTCACAGGCCGGGGCGATCGGGCACCTATGCGACGAACGGGATGTGCGCCACCTCGCACCCGCTCGCCGCGAAGACCGCCATCGACATTCTCGAACGGGGCGGCAATGCCATGGATGCGGCGATCGCGGGGGCCGTGCTGCTGGGCCTCTGCGAGCCACAGATGACGGGCATCGGCGGCGATTGCTTTGCGCTTTTCACCACGCCCGGTTCTGACACGATCCGCGCGCTCAACGGCTCGGGCCGCGCGCCCGCCGCCGCCTCCGCCGAAGCGCTGCGCGCGGCGGGGCACGCGACCGTGCCGCTCCACAGCGCCCACGCCGTCACCGTTCCGTGCGCGATAGACGCCTTTTGCAGGCTTGCCGCCGATCACGGGCGGCTTGGCCTCGACGCGCTGCTGGCCCCTGCGATCCGCTATGCCGAAGAGGGGGTGCCGGTCGCGCCGCGGGTGGCCTTCGACTGGCCGCGCGCGGGAGAGGCGCTGCAAGGCCACGGGCTCAGCCATTTCAGCCGGGGTGGCAAACCGATCGCCACGGGCGAGATTTTCCGCGCCCCCGGTCAGGCCGAGGTGCTGCGCCGCATTGCCAAAGACGGGCGCGCCGCCTTTTACGAGGGCGAGGTGGCCGAGGACATGCTTGCCGCGCTGGGCGCACTTGGCGGCGTGCATGAGGCCGCCGATTTCGCCGCCGCCGAGAGCGATTACACCGACCCGGTGAGCGGCGATTACAAGACCGCGACGCTGGTCGAGCATCCGCCCAACGGCCAGGGGGCGACGGCGATTCTGCTGCTGAACATCCTGGGGCATTTCGATCTGGCCGCCATGGATCCGCTCGGGGCTGAACGTCTCCATATCGAGGCCGAGGCCACCAAGCTTGCCTATGACGCGCGCAACCGCTTCATCGCCGACCCGGACCACATGACGCGGCTGGATCACATGCTCTCGCCCGAGACGGCGGCGCGCCTTGCCGCCCTCATCGACCCGAAACGCGCCATGGCGGCGGCGCAACCGCTCACCGAGGCGGTGCATCGCGACACGATCTATATCACCGTGGTGGACCGCGACCGCATGGCGGTGTCGTTCATCTATTCGATCTTCCACGGCTTCGGCTCGGGCATCGCGTCGGAAAAATTCGGCATCCTGCTGCAAAACCGCGGCGCGGGCTTCACGCTGGAGGCAGGCCACCCCAACGAGCTGGCAGGCGGCAAACGGCCCATGCACACGATCATTCCCGGCATGCTGGCGGAAAATGGCCGCGTGATCCTGCCCTTCGGTGTCATGGGCGGCTCCTACCAGTCCACGGGGCACGCGCGGCTTGTCTCGAACATCGTCGATTTCGGCATGGATGTGCAGACGGCCATCGACGCGCCGCGCGCCTTCGCCGATCCGGCGGGGCTCAAGCTCGAGCGCGGCTTTGCCCCCGAGGTGGCACAGGCCCTCGCTGATCTCGGCCATGAGGTGATCGTCCCGCCCGAACCGCTTGGCGGCGCACAGGCGATCCGCATCCACCAAAACGGGTTGCTCGAGGGTGGCAGCGACGCGCGCAAGGACGGCTGCGCGCTCGGCTACTGACCAGAGGGGCGGGGGAAACCCCGCCTCAGTTCAACTGGAAATGCAGCGGGTAATGCCCGTCCTCGAACGGACCGAAGAGATCGGGGATATCGGGGTGATCAACCGGCTCTCCTGAATAGTCGGCGACAAGGTTCTGTTCGCTGACATAGGCCACGTAATAGCTCTGCTCGTTCTCGGCCAGAAGGTGATAGAACGGCTGTTCACGCTCGGGGCGGCTCTCCTCGGGGATGGCGGCATACCATTCCTCGGTGTTGGAAAACTGCGGATCGACATCGAAGATCACCCCCCGAAAAGGGTGTTTCCGATGGCGCACCACCTGGCCCAGACCGTATTTTGCGTGTGTCTTGATCATTTGCATTGCCCTAGCACAGATATTTACCGCTGCAAGCCGGGTTTGTCCAATGCCGCTCGCAACACCGCCGGAAACAGTCTGTGAACGCGGGCGTGACAGCCCCGAAATAGCCGCCGGGACGGATTCGTGATTTCCCCCAAGCGACAAATCCGTTAGACTTTACCAAAACAAACGCGAAAGCGAGAGGCAGATGAGCAGGATTTTTCGCACCGTTCTGGTGCTTTTCGTGTTGTCCTCCTGTGGCGGCGGCTCGGGCTATGGCACCTCGCCGCGCGATCTTGACAATGCCTGTGCGATTCTGGACGAGCGGCCCGAATATGCCCGCGCCTTCCGCGCCTCCGAGCGCCGCTGGGGCGTGCCCGCGCATGTCCAGATGGCGACGATCTATCAGGAGAGCAAGTTCATCTCGGATGCGCGCACGCCCTATCGCTGGTCGCTCGGTGTGATCCCCACGGGGCGGATCAGTTCGGCCTATGGCTACAGTCAGGCGCTTGACGGCACATGGGAGGAATACCTTGCCGCCAGCGGGCGTTTCGGCGCGCAGCGCACGGATATCCACGACGCGGCGGATTTCATCGGCTGGTACATGGCCCAATCCACCGAACGGTTGGGAATTTCCCCCGACGATGCGCGCAGCCAGTATCTGGCCTATCACGAGGGGCGCAGCGGCTTTGCGCGCGGCAGCTACAATGCCAAGCCCTGGCTTGTGCGGGTCTCGGCCGAGGTGGACGCGCGCGCGCAACGCTACCGCGCGCAGCTTGGCACCTGCCGCGCGGGGCGCGGCCTCGTGTGATCAGCGGTCGATCCGCATCCGGTCCTTGCCGGGGATGACAAAGTTCTCGTCTGCAAGGCTCACATTCTTGGCCAGATCGCCAAGAATCACCGTGGTGCGCCCGCCATTGGCGTCGTTGATGATCCATTGCCGCAATTCGACCGGATCGGCGGTGAACACGAGGTCGATGCTGCCGTAATCCGGGTTGTCGGGGTCCTGCGCGCGCACTGTCGTGGTGGTGCCGTCGCTGACATGGCCGGTCACCATCTTCGCACGCCCCAGATTGACGTTGCGCTCCAGGATGATCTTGAGCGGCGTGCGGTGCAGCGGATAGCCCTGCCGCTCGTTCGAGCGCGGATCGACGATTCCGACCGTGTCGCCATCGGCCACCACCAGCGCCGACTCGGGCGGGTCATACTCGAACCGCACCCGACCGGGACGCTTGAGCAGGATGCGACCGGTGCTGACCGACCCATCCTCGTTCACCTGCGTGAACTGCCCCTGAGCGGTGCGCAGACCGTTGAGATAGGTCGAGATTTCCCCGAGCGAGAGCTTTTCCGCCGCCGCCGGGAGGGCCATCGCCGCCCACAGGACGGGAACCATCAGGTATCGCATATGTCTCATGCCGCTCAGATAAGCACCCCCGCGCCGGATTGCACGGGGGAAAGTGTGTGGAAATCATCGGCAGGGCAATCTTGCGCCACTTGAGAACATTTAGTGAACACTCTATGCTTGCCGCCATGAACGCCCCGCTTCTCGCCCGCGCGCCACGCGCCACGCTGCCGCTTGTCGGCGCAGTGCCGCTCACGCTCGGGCGGGTGCATGAGGGGTGCGGCCCCGCGCGCCATACGTTCGCGATGCTCATTGCGGGCGCGCTTGCCGGACCGGTGCTCTGGATTGCGCCGCGCTGGCTTTGCGACCGGCCCCATCCTGACGGCATCCGCCCCTTCGCGGGACCAGAGCGCTTTCTCTTCGCCGCCCCGGATCGGGCCACGGACCTGCTTTGGTGCATGGAGGAGGCGCTGCGCAGCGGCGCGGTGCCGCTTGTCGTGGCCGACCTGCCCGCGCCGCCCGGCCTCACCCCGGTGCGTCGCCTGCATCTGGCCGCCGGGGAAGGTGCGGCGCGCGCGCCTCATCCCCCCCTCGGCCTGTTGCTCACCCCCGGTGAGGGCGGCGCGCCGGGGGTCGAGAGCCGCTGGCACATGGCCCCCGACCACACGCCGCAGGCCGACCGCTGGCATCTCGCGCGCCGCCGCGACCGCAGCGCGCCCCCCGCCGACTGGCACCTCTCGGGCCGGCCCGGCGACTGGGCGCTCAAGCAAACGTGACATCCGTTTGCCCGCGCGGCGCGTATCCTGACATATGATGCGCTGCCTTGCCCTCGCCCTGTGCCTTCTGGCCCCGCCCGCCACCGCCGCGCCCGAGGCCTGGCGGCTTGATGTCGCGGCCTCTTCCGTCGGTTTCACCTATGATCTCGCCAGCGCGGACAATCGCGGCACCATGCCCGTGGCTGCCGCCGATATCCGCCTCGATCTGCGCGACATCACCGCAAGCACGGTCACGGTGACGCTCGACGCGCGCGGCGCACGGGCAGGATTCTTCCTCGCCACGCAGGCGATGCAGGGGCCGCAGGTGCTCGATACCGCGAACCACCCCGCGATCACCTTCCGCTCCACCGCGATAACCGGCACGCCCCGCGCCGCCCGGATCGAGGGGCTGCTGAGCGCCCGTGGCGTCACCCGCCCCGTCACCCTCACCGCCGCGCTCTACCGCACGCCGGACACCGATCCGGCCACGCTCGACAGCCTGACGGTGCTGCTGACCGGCGCGATCGACCGCCACGATTTCGGTGCGTCGGGCTTTGCCGATCTGGTTGGACCGATGATAGGGCTGAGAATCGTGGCAAGGGTCGAGCGGTAGGGACATCAACCGGGGTGTTGCGAGGATGAGTAGCGCGGCATGTCCTCAGCGCGACAGCACACCCGCAAGTTTGTCGGCATAGCCTTCCCTGCTGCCGCCCGTGTGCTCGCCGGTCCATCGGGCAATCACACCGCGCAGCTTGTCATTTTCGTCGATCATCCCGGCCACGGTCTCTGCGCCGCGCTGCATGGTGGCGTGGGCCTCGGGCCAGATTTGCGGCTCTTGCCAGATTGCCACGCCGACACAGGCCACCAGCATCAGGCGCACACTCCACGCCCAGCCCCGCGCCTTGCGCGCGCGGGCGGCATAAATCTCCTCTCGCGGAGTGCGGGGGGCGTGGATCATGGACATTGCGGCAGGCTATTGCCCGCACATGGCGGAAATGCGGCGCAATCCGGGCCGCGTTGCGGCGTCAGAGGTTTTCGGCCTGCGGCATCCCGAGGATGTGATACCCGCCATCAACATGGATCACCTCGCCGCTGGTGCGGGCCCCGGCATCCGAGGCCAGCCAGACGGCGGTGCCGCCGATGGCCTCGAGCGTCGCGTTGGCGCGCAGCGGCGCGTTCAACTCGGTGTGGCGAAAGGTCTTGCGCGCGCCGCCGATGGCCGCGCCCGCCAGCGTCTTCATCGGGCCGGGGCTGATCGCGTTGACGCGGATCCCGTCGGGACCAAGGTCATTGGCCAGATAGCGGGTCACCGATTCGAGCGCCGCCTTGGCCACGCCCATCACGTTGTAATTCGGCACCACCTTGTTCGATCCCTGATAGGTCAGCGTCAGAAGCGTGCCGCCCTCCGCCTTCATCATCGGATAGGCGCGGCGCGCCACCTCGATCAGGGAATAGGCCGATATATCCAGCGAATGTTTGAAATTTGCGCGGCTGGTGTTGAGGAACCGACCCGTCAGTTCGGACTTGTCCGAATAGGCGATGGCATGGACGACGAAATCGATCGTCGGCCAGCGCTGCGCCAGCGCGGCAAATCCTGCGTCGAGCGAGGCATCGTCGGTCACATCCGCATCGATCAGAAGATCCGAACCGAGGCTCTCGGCCAGCGGTGCCACGCGCTTGCCAAAGGCCTCGCCCTGATAGGTGAAGGCCAGATCGGCCCCCGCCGCGCGCATCGCGCGGGCAATGCCCCATGCGATCGAGCGGTCATTGGCCACGCCCATGATCAGCCCGCGCTTGCCCTGCATCGAGAGTGTCATTTGCGTTTCATCCCCGATATTTGCTCAGCAGCATCGAGCCGTTGGTGCCGCCGAACCCGAAACTGTTGGTCATCACCACATCAAGCCCCGCATTATCCACACGGGCAGTGGCAATCTCGGCCGGATCGAGCGCCGGATCGAGCGTTCCGACATTGATGGAGGGCGCGATGAAATCGTCCTGCAACATCAGAAGGCAATAAATCACCTCCTGCGCGCCGGTGGCCCCCTGACTATGACCCGCCATAGACTTGGTGGAACTGATCGGCGGGGTGGTGCCACGCCCGAAGATGCGCCGCACCGCCTCCACCTCGCCCACGTCGCCGACGGGCGTCGAGGTGCCATGCGCATTGATATAGCTGACCTTTCGCCCCTCCGGCAGGGTCTCGAGTGCAAGGCGCATCGCCCGCTCGCCGCCCTCGCCCGAAGGTGCCACCATGTCCGCCCCGTCCGAGGTGGCACCGTAACCCGTCACCTCGGCATAGATCTTCGCGCCCCGCGCCTTCGCGCGCTCCAGCTCTTCCAGCACGACGATCCCGCCACCGGCCGAGATCACGAACCCGTCGCGCCCCGCGTCAAACGCGCGGCTCGCGGTCTCGGGCGTGTCGTTGTATTTCGACGACATCGCGCCCATGGCGTCAAAGAGGCACGACAGCGACCAGTCCAGTTCCTCGCCGCCGCCCGCGAACATCACGTCCTGCTTGCCGAACATGATCTGCTCGGCGGCGTGGCCGATGCAATGCAGCGAGGTGGTGCAGGCCGAGGTGATCGAATAGTTCAGTCCCTTGATCTTGTAGGCGGTGGCCAGATTGGCCGAGATCGTGGAACACATCGTCTTGGGCACGGCAAAGGGCCCGATCCGCTTGGTCGATCCGGTCTGCAAGGCCGTCTGATGCGCCGCCAGCATCGCGCTGGTCGACGGCCCGCCCGAGCCGGCCACCACGCCCGTGCGCGGGTTGACCACGTCGCTCTCCTCAAGGCCCGCATCGGCGATGGCCTGACCCATGGCGATATGGGCATAGGCAGCCCCCCCGCCCATGAAGCGCAGCGCGCGCTTGTCCACATGCTCGGCGATATCGAGGTCGATCATCCCCGAAACACGGCTGCGAAACCCGTGCTCGGCCATGTCCTCGTTGAACCGGATCCCGGATTTGCCCGCCTTGAGCGAGGCCAGAACCTCAGCGGCATTATTGCCGATGCTGGACACGATCCCCAGCCCGGTCACCACGACTCGACGCATCGCCCCCTCCTTCATTGCCATGGTGGCTCAGTTCTCGCTGAGCGCCACCTTCATGTCCTTGACCTGATAGATCACTTCGCCATCGGCTTCGACGCGGCCATCGGCCACGCCCATGGTCAGACGCCTTGTCTGCACCGCCTTTGTGAAATCCACGTGATATGTCAGCATCGTGCGGTCCGGGCGCACCATGCCGGTCAGCTTGACCTCGCCCACGCCCAGCGCATAGCCCCGCCCCTGCCAGCCGCGCCAGCCAAGGTTGAAGCCGGTGAGCTGCCACAGCCCATCAAGGCCCAGACAGCCCGGCATGATCGGATTGCCGGGAAAATGACACCCAAAGAACCAAAGGTCAGGGCGGATGTCGAACTCGGCCACCACGTGCCCCTTGCCATGCGCGCCACCATCGCCGGAAATTTCGGTGATCCGGTCCATCATCAGCATCGGCGGTTCGGGCAGTTGCGCGTTGCCCGGCCCGAAAAGCTCTCCGCGCGCGCATTTCAACAGGGCATCGCGGTCGAAACTGCTCGGATATTCGGCCATTCGGGCGACCCTTTCATGGTCAAGGTCAGAGGGCTAATATTTCAAACCCTGTAACACCGGGCAATTCCCCGTTGCAACCCTGCGCCGCATCTGCGCGCATCTTTCGCGACAGAGGTTTTTGTTTGAAATCCGGTGCCCTGCCGCCTTAATATGCAGTCAATGAGACGGAAGGATCTGTCATGACCGTGCACAGCGCATCGCGTTCCACCAAGATCGCATCTGAGATCGCCTCGGACTGGCTCGGCTCGGTCGGGCTGCGGCCCACCCGGCAGCGCGTGGCGCTGGCGCGGCTTCTGGTGGGCGACGGACAACACCGCCATGTCACCGCAGAGAGCCTTTTCGCCCGCGCCCGCGCGTCCGGCGAAAGCGTGTCGCTCGCCACGGTCTACAACACGCTCAAGGCGTTCTGCCACGCGGGTCTCTTGCAGGAGATCACGGTCGACGGCACCAAGAGCCATTTCGACACCAACACCCACGACCACCCGCATTTCTACTGGGAAGACGAGAACCGGCTGACCGACGCGCCCGCGGAGGATCTGGAGATCGCCCGCCTGCCCCGCGCCCCCGAAGGCGCCGAAATCGCCAGCGTCGACGTTGTCATCCGCCTGCGCCGCAAGCGCTGAGAGAGCGGCTCCGCCGATCGCCCCGGCCTGACAGCGCGGCGCGTGGGTCCTATCCCGAAAAATATTGTCGTTACTTATCATAGCTTTGTCTTGAAATCCTTGAACCCGGGGAATTTTCGCCGGGGCCGGTGCGTTGTCAGGCCAGCGATCACGCCACGACACTCCCGCGCAGCGAAAAGGACCCGATCATGACAACCCAGCGTTTCTCACCCCCGCATCTCACACGGCGTTTCGTCCTGACCACCGCCGCCGCAGGCGCGGTCACGGCCCTTGCCGGCTGCGTCCCCGACATGCCGGTGTCGCTCTCGCCAAGCAGCGCGGCCAATCTCGAATTCGGCCTCTGGGCCGGGGTGCCGGGCGCGCGCTTCGGACAAGCCGTCAACCGCGCTGTCGGCCCCCGCCGCATCCGCGGGCCGCGTCAATGGACGCACCCGATCACCGGCAAGCGCCTGACCATCTATGTCCGCACGAAATGGGAGCGCACAGGCACCAAGACCAGCTATTACACCCTGCGCGCCGACGGCACGGCACTTGCGCGCGTTTTGGACAAACGCCCCGGCAAGCCCGACAGATATTTCACCGATGACGCCTTCATGCCCGTCGGCCCGTGGCGCAGCGGCATGACGAAAAGCTACCACATGACCGAGCATTCCCGCGGCAAGGCACGGCGCTACACGGTCTCGATCCAGGTGACCCGGTCCTCCTTTACCCACAAGGGGCACCCCGGTTCGATGGAATATATCTGGACCCAAAGGGAAGCCTCGGGGACCAAGACGGCGCAACTGCGCTATGTCTACAGTCCCGGCCTCGGTCTCGTGGATGTCAAGAACCTGATGAAATGACAGGCGCGCACCCCGCCCGTGAGAGGGCGACCCCCCCTCGGGCGGGGCGCGGCGCTCAGCCGATTTCGACCAGTTCGATGGCGAAGGTCAGGTCGCGCCCCGCCAGCGGGTGATTGGCATCAAGCACCACCTGTTCGTCGGTCACCTCGACCACCGTCACCGGCATCACCTGCCCCTGCGGCGTCTGCACCTGCAACTGCGTGCCCAGATCAAGCGGGATCTCGGCGGGAATATCGGCGCGCGGCACCGCCTGACGCGCGCTCGGATCGGCCTGACCATAGGCATCTTCGGCGGGCACCTCCACGATCTTTTTCTCGCCCACGCTCATGCCCGGAATGGCGGCGTCGAGGCCGGGGATGATCTGCCCCGAGCCGACAGTGAATTCCAGCGGATCACGCCCTTGGGAGGAATCGAAGGTCTCCCCGTCCGAGAGCGTGCCGGTGTAGTGAATACGGACGGTATCGCCCGCTTTGACCTGCGTCATGTGCTATCCAATGCTTTGAGGGGGGTGGGTTTGCAAGGCCGCGCGTCGCTGCACGGGTGCTTGTGTGATATCCCAGCCTACCCGAGCCGAGACGGATTCGCAAACCCCTCGCCGCCGCTGTCAAAAGCCCGACACAAGCAGGTCAATCGCCGCGACACTGTCTTTGGGCGCGCCACGGCGTCCACCCCCTTCCCCCTCCCCCGCATCCGTGCCAGTCTCCGCGCGAAACGCGACAAGGGGATACGCCATGCCGATCACCACCTGCATCTTCGACGCCTACGGCACGCTCTTCGACGTGGCCGCCGCCGCGCGCAATGCCGCGACCGAGCCGGGGCGTGAGGGCTTCGCCCGCCACTGGCCTGCCATCGCCGAGAAATGGCGCCTCAAGCAGCTTCAATACACCTGGCTGCGCGCGGTGATGGGCGCGCATATCGGCTTTTGGCAGGTGACGCAGGACGGGCTTGACTGGGCGCTCGAATCGGAAGGGTTGCAGGACGATACCGAGTTGCGCGCGCGGCTTTTGCAACTCTACTGGGAGCTTGCGGCCTTCCCCGAGGTGCCCGCCATGCTCGCCGCGCTCAAGGGTGCGGGCAAACAGACCGCGATCCTCTCGAACGGTGCCCCCGACATGCTTGACGGAGCGGTGCGCTCGGCGGGGATCGGCGACCTTCTGGACGATGTGCTCTCGGTCGAGAGCATCGGCATCTACAAGCCCGCCCGCGTGGTCTATGACCTTGTCGGCCAGCGTTTCGGCTGCGCGCCCGACGAGGTGCTTTTCGTCTCGTCAAACGGCTGGGACGCCTGCGCCGCCGCCGGTTACGGGTTTCAGACCGCCTGGGTCAACCGCGCGGGCGACCCGGTGGACCGCCTGCCCGCCACCCCCGACCGGCAGCTTGCGGACCTCAGCGGCATCCCGGCGCTGGCGGACGCATGATGGCACGCTTTACCACCTCCGATGGCCTCTCGCTGCATTTCGAGGATGAGGGCACCGGCGCGCCCGTCCTCTGCCTTGCGGGCCTCACCCGCAACAGCGCCGATTTCCAGTTCCTGCTGCCGCATCTCGGCGAACACCGCGTGATCCGGCTCGATTATCGCGGGCGCGGGCAGTCGGACCACGCGCCCGATTTCATGACCTACAACATCCTGACCGAGGCCCGCGACGCGGTGGAATTGCTCGACCATCTGGGTTTGAGCCGCGTCACCCTCATCGGCACCTCGCGCGGCGGGCTGATCGCGATGGCGCTGGCCTATCTGACGCCTGATCGGCTCTCGGGCGTCGTGCTCAACGACATCGGCCCCGAAGTGGCCGCCGAGGGGCTGGAGCGGATCATGGATTACGTGGGCCGCGCGCCCGACCTGCCCGATCTCGACACCTGCGCCGCCGCGCTGGCCCATGTCCACGCCACCGGCTTTCCCGGCGTGCCGCTTTCCCGCTGGCGCGCGCAGGCCGAGGCGATGTTTGCCGAAACCCCCGGCGGCGGGCTGGCGCTGCGCTACGATCCCCGACTGCGCGACGCGCTCATCGGTCAGGCAGGCGCGGGTGAGGCCCCGGACCTGTGGCAGATGTTCGACGCGCTGCGCAACCTGCCGCTCGCCGCCATTCGCGGCGCCAATTCCGACCTGCTCTCGCTCGATACGCTGGCGAAGATGCAGGCCCGCCACCCCGGCCTCATCATAGCCGCCGTGCCCGACCGGGGCCATGTCCCCTTTCTCGACGAGCCTCAGGCGCTTGCCGCGATCCACGCCCTTCTGGAGAGCAGCACATGACCGACATCATCCTCATACGCGCCGCCGCCGCCCGCCTTCAGGGCCACGCGCGCCGCACGCCGCTCTTGTCGTCGCCCTTCCTCGACGAGATCGCCGGGCGGCGCGTCTTCGTCAAACCCGAATGCCTGCAACATACCGGCAGCTTCAAGTATCGCGGCGGGCGCTCTGCGGTGTCGGCGCTTGACCCCGACACCCGCGCGCGCGGCGTCATCGCCTTTTCCAGCGGCAATCACGCGCAGGGCGTGGCGCTCGCGGCGCAGCAATTCGGTGTGCCTTGCGTCATCATCATGCCCGCCGACGCGCCCCGCCTCAAGATCGACAACACCCGCGCCCTGGGGGCCGAGGTGGTGCTGTATGACCGCGCGCATGAGGACCGCGACACCATCGGCGCGGCGCTCTCGTCCGAGCGGGGCCTCACGCTCATCAAGCCCTTTGACGATCGCCAGGTCATCGCCGGACAAGGCACGGTGGGGCTGGAAATCGCCGAGGATGCCCACGCCCTCGGGATCGAGACCGCCGATGTGCTGGTCTGCTGCGGCGGCGGCGGGCTCACCTCGGGCATTGCCCTCGCGCTCGAGGCCGATGCACCGGGCCTGCGCGCGCGCCCCGTGGAACCGGAGGGCTTCGACGATACCGCCCGCTCGTTGGCCAGCGGGCGGATCGAGCGCAACACGCGGCTTTCGGGCAGCCTTTGCGACGCGATCATCACCCCGCAGCCCGGCGCGATCACCTTCCCGATCATGGCCCGCCTCTGCGGCCCCGGCCTTGTCGTGACCGAGGACGAGGCGATGCGCGCCATGGCCCACGCCTTCCAGCGGCTCAAGCTGGTGGCCGAACCGGGCGGCGCGGTGGCGCTCGCCGCCGCCCTCTTTCACGGCGACCGGATCGAGGGGGATACGGTGATCTGCACCATCTCGGGCGGCAATGTCGATGCCACCATCTTTCGGGATGCCCTCGCCACACTGGACTGACCCATGCCCCTTGCCGCCTTCGACGACGTGACGCTGCATTATCTCGACGAGGGCACGCCTGACGGCCCGCCCCTCGTGCTCGCCCATGCCCTCGGCACCGGCACGCTCCTCTGGGACAACATCCTGCCGCTGCTGCCATCGGGCCTGCGCGTGATCCGCTATGACGCGCGCGGGCACGGGGCCTCCTCGACGCCGCCTGCGCCCTACACGATGGGCGCGCTCGTCCGCGACGCCGAGCGGCTTCTCGATCACCTGCGCGTGCGCGATGCCCTGTTCGTGGGCCTCTCCATCGGCGGCATGGTGGCGCAGGGGCTGGCGGTGAAACGCCCCGATCTCATCCGCGCGCTGGTGCTGTCGAATACCGGGGCCAAGATCGCCACACCCGAAATCTGGGCCGAGCGCATCGCCACCGCCCGCCGCCCCGGCGGCATGGCAGAGCTTGCCCGCGCCTCCTGCGACCGCTGGTTCCCGCGCGCCTTTGTCAGCGTCGGCCACCACCTGCCGTGGTTCGAGCATCTGTGCAAACACGACCCCGAGGGCTATGCCGGTTGCGCTGCCGCCATCGCAGGCACCGATTTCTACACAACCACCTCGGGGCTGCGCCTGCCCACGCTCGGCATTGCCGGGGCCGAGGACGGCTCCACCCCGCCCGACCTTGTGCGCGAGACCGTCGATCTTGTCCCCGGCTCGCAATTCCGCCTGCTGCGCGGCACCGGCCATGTGCCGCCCATCGACGCGGCCCCTGCCTATGCCGCCTGCCTCGGGGAATTTATCGCCGCCACGGGACATATCCGTCAGCCGTGACGCAAACGGGCTTGCGGACACGGGCGAATCCCGTTCTGCTGTGAAAAAATCACGGAGAAATTCATGAGACCCATCAAGGCCGCCGTCTGCCACAGCTTCGGCGCTCCGCTCACCATAGAGGACGTATCCCTGCGCGCGCCAGAGGCGGGCGAGGTCGAGGTCACGCTCGACGCGGTGGCGATCTGCCATTCGGACATCACCTATGCCGAGGGCGGCTGGGGCGGCTCGCTCCCGGCCGTCTATGGTCACGAGGCGGCGGGGCGCGTGCGCGAGATTGGCGCCGGCGTCACCGGTATGGCCGTCGGCGATCCGGTCGTGGTCACGCTCATTCGCGCCTGCGGGCACTGCAGCCCTTGCGCGGGCGGGCGGCCCACCGGCTGCGAGACGCCCTATGACGGCGATCACGGGCCCCTCACCATGCCGGATGGCGGCAAGCTGCATCAGGCGATGGCCTGCGGGGCCTTCGCCGAAGCCGTCACCGTCCATCACAGCCAGGTCGTGAAACTCCCCGCGGGGATCGACATGGCCGCCGCCTCGCTTCTGGCCTGCGGAGTGATCACCGGCGTGGGGGCCGTGGTCAACGCCGCCCATCTGCGCGCAGGCGAGGACGTGGTCGTGATCGGCGCGGGCGGCGTCGGCCTCAACGCCATTCAGGGCGCGCGCATCGCGGGCGCGCGCCGCATCGTCGCCGTGGACATGAGCGACGAGAAACTCGCCGTCGCGCGTGAATTCGGGGCCACCGACGGGGTGCTTGCGACCGGCGAGATGCCCTGGCGTGCAGCCAAGGCCGCCATGGGGCGCGGCGCGGACGCGGTCTTTGTCACCGTGGGCGCGGCGCGCGCCTATGACGAGGCGCCGCGCTACCTTGCCGGGGGCGGAAGGATGATCATGGTCGGGATGCCTCATACCGGCGCGACAAGCCGCTACGAGGCCGGGAATTTCGCCGCCGCCGGTCAGGCGATGATCGGCTCCAAGATGGGCGAGACGGTGATCCGCCGTGATATTCCGTGGATGGTCGATCTCTACGAACAGGGCCGGCTCAAGCTCGACGAGCTGATCTCGGGCCGCTGGTCGCTCGAACAGATCAACGAGGCCATCGCCGACACCAAATCCGGGGCCGCGCGGCGCAACGTCATCGTCTTTGACTGAACGACCGCGCGCGCACCATGGCGCCGCGCCCAGAGACACCGGAGGCCTCATGAAACTCGCCGATCTCGACATCATCGTGACCGCCCCGCCCGCGCCGGGCTGGGGCGGGCGCTACTGGATCCTGGTGAAACTCACCACCGATACCGGCCTGACCGGCTGGGGCGAATGTTATGCCTCCTCGGTGGGTCCCGACGCCATGCGCGCCGTGATCGAGGATGTATTTTCGCGCCACATGGCGGGCGAAAACCCTGAAAACATCGAACTCATGTTCCGCCGCGCCTATTCCTCGGGGTTTACGCAGCGCCCCGACCTGACGGTGATGGGGGCGTTTTCCGGGCTGGAAATCGCCTGCTGGGACATCCTGGGAAAGGCGCGCGGACGGCCGGTCTGGGCGCTTCTCGGGGGTCGCATGAGCGAGCGCATCCGCGCCTATACCTATCTCTACCCCCTGCCCCATCACGATCTTACCGCCTTCTGGACCTCTCCCGACATGGCCGCCGAAAGCGCGATCGACTGCGTCAGCCGCGGATATACCGCGATAAAATTCGACCCCGCCGGTCCCTACACGCTGCGCGGCGGGCATATGCCTGCGATGTCGGACATATCGCTTTCGGTGGACTTCTGCCGCGCCATCCGCGCCGCCGTCGGCACCCGCGCCGACCTCTTGTTCGGCACCCACGGTCAGTTCACCCCCGCCGGGGCCATCCGTCTCGGGCAGGCGCTGGAGCCCTTCTCGCCGCTCTGGTTCGAGGAACCTGTGCCCCCTGAGTCCATTGAGGAAATGGCCCGCGTCGCCCGCGCCGTGCGCATCCCCGTTGCCACCGGCGAGCGGCTGACCACCAAGGCCGAATTCGCCGCCGTGCTGCGCGCCGGGGCCGCCGAGATCCTGCAACCGGCACTTGGCCGCTCAGGCGGGATATGGGAAACGAAGAAAATCGCCGCCATCGCCGAGGCGCATGGCGCGCAAATGGCCCCCCATCTCTATGCCGGGCCGGTCGAATGGGCCGCCAATGTGGCCCTTGCGGTGTCGATCCCCAACATCCTGATGGCCGAGACCATCGAGACGCCCTTTCACGACGCGCTCATCAAGGGCGGTATCCGGGTCGAAAACGGCTTCATCCTCCCGCCCGAGGCCCCGGGTCTCGGCATCGAGGTGGACGAGGCGCTGGCGCGCGCCCACCCTTATACCGGCGACGGCCTGCACTTGCAGATGCAGGAGGCCCCCTGCGACTATGTCAATGGCAACAGCTTCGCCGGGGGCGCGCCGCTCAAGACCTAGGCCTGGCGGGGGCCTGCCCCCGCCGCCTGCCGCCTACTTGCGGGTCGCCCGGATCAGCGCGAGGATATCGCGCGCCGCCTCCGGGATATTCGTGCCGGGGCCGAAGATCGCCTTGACCCCCGCCTTTTTCAGGAAATCGTAATCCTGCTGCGGGATCACCCCGCCACAGATCACGAGGATATCGCCCGCGTCGCGCTCGGCCAGCGCCGCGATGAGCTTGGGTGCCAGGGTCTTGTGCCCCGCCGCCTGCGACGAGATGCCCACCACATGCACATCGTTGTCGATGGCGTCCTGCGCCGCCTCTTCGGGCGTCTGGAAGAGCGGACCCACATCGACGTCAAAGCCGATATCGGCAAAGGCCGTGGCGATGACCTTGGCGCCCCGGTCATGCCCGTCCTGCCCCATCTTGACGACCAGCATCCGGGGCCGCCGCCCCTCTTCCTCGGCGAATGTCTCGACGTCCTGCTGGATCGCGGCAAAGCCTGCATCGCCCTCGTAGGCCGCGCCATAGACGCCCGCGAGCGTGCGCACCTCGGCGCGGTGGCGTCCGAATTCCTTTTCCAATGCCATGCTGATCTCTCCCACAGTGGCGCGGGCGCGGGCGGCCTCGACCGCCGCGTCCAGAAGATTGCCGCCCTCGCGCGCGCGGCGCGTCAATTCGTCCAATGTCGCCTGACAGGCAGCCTCGTCGCGGCTGGCGCGGATGCGCTCCAGCCGGGCGATCTGGCTCCCGCGCACCTTGACGTTGTCGACATCAAGAATGTCGATCGGGTCCTCTTTATCCTTGCGATACTTGTTGACGCCGACGATCACCTCTGCGCCCCGGTCGATCATCGCCTGCCGCGTCGCCGCCGTCTCCTCGATGCGCAGCTTGGGCATTCCGCTCTCGACCGCCTTGGTCATGCCGCCCATCTCCTCGACCTCGCAGATCAGTTCCCAGGCCTTTTCGGCCAGGTCATGGGTGAGCTTTTCGACGTAGTAAGAGCCTGCCAGCGGATCGACCACTTTCGTCACGCCGGTTTCCTCCTGCAATATCAACTGCGTATTGCGCGCGATGCGGGCCGAGAACTCGGTCGGCAGGGCAATCGCCTCGTCAAGCGCATTGGTATGAAGGCTTTGCGTGCCGCCCAGAACCGCGCTCATCGCCTCATAGGCGGTGCGGATCACGTTGTTATAGGGGTCCTGTTCCTGAAGGCTGACACCGCTGGTCTGGCAATGGGTGCGCAGCATCTTGGATTTCTCATCCTTCGCGCCAAACTCGGTCATGATCCGGTGCCACAAGAGCCGCGCGGCGCGCAGCTTCGCCGCCTCCATGAAGAAATTCATCCCGATGGCGAAGAAGAACGACAGGCGCGGCGCGAAGCTGTCCACATCCATGCCCGCCGCGATGGCCGCGCGCACATATTCGCGCCCGTCGGCCAGCGTATAGGCCAGTTCCTGCACAAGGTTCGCGCCCGCCTCCTGCATGTGATAGCCGGAAATCGAGATCGAGTTGAATTTCGGCATGTGCAGGGCCGTGTAGCCGATGATGTCCGACACGATCCGCATCGAGGGCGCAGGCGGATAGATATAGGTGTTGCGGACCATGAATTCCTTGAGAATATCGTTCTGGATGGTCCCCGAGAGCAGCGCGCGATCATGCCCCTGCTCCTCTCCCGCGACGATGAAGCTGGCCAGAACCGGGATCACCGCACCGTTCATGGTCATGGAAACCGACACCTTGTCGAGCGGGATGCCGTCGAAGAGGATTTTCATGTCTTCAACGCTGTCAATCGCCACGCCCGCCTTGCCGACATCGCCCTCGACACGCGGGTGATCGCTGTCATAGCCGCGATGGGTGGCCAGATCGAAGGCGACCGAAACGCCCTGCTGCCCGGCGGCCAGATTGCGGCGGTAAAAGGCGTTCGATTCCTCGGCCGTGGAAAACCCCGCATATTGCCGGATCGTCCAGGGGCGGCCCGCATACATCGTCGCCTTGACCCCCCGGGTAAAGGGCGCGGCCCCCGGCAGTGTGCCCATATGCGGCAGGTCCGCCACGTCCTCTTCGGTATAAAGCGGGCGCACGGGGATGCCCTCGAGCGTGTGCCAGGTGAGATCGTCGGGCGAACGGCCCTTCATCTCCTTGGTGGCCAGATCACGCCAGATGTCGTGTTTCGAAGTCATGGTCTTGTCCTCTTTTCATCTGGGCGGCCGGCGGATGTGTCCCCGCCTGATCCGGCCCGGTTTCCTCGGCCAGTCGTGCCAATCCGTCCGCCCCGGCGGCGAGCCAGAACAGATCGTCGGCATATGAGTCGCGCAGCGCCGCGCGCTGTGCAGTGTCAAACGGCTGCCAGCGCCCCTCGCCCTCGGGCAAGAGGCCCGCATCGCCGCCGCGCAGCGCCACCGCGCGGCGCAGCGCCGCAAGATCGGGCGCGCGCCCCAGCCAGATCCGCGCCCCGCGACGCGGCACCTTTACCCCGGTCATGCTGGCCAGGCGCGTCTCGGGGCGGGAGGCGAAATGCTCATGCGGAAGGATCACCAGATCGACCCCCGGCAGCGCGCAGGCGATGTCCGTGATCACCGCGCGCCAGGGACGCCCGCCCGTCACCATCCGGTCGAGATCGCCGGGCAGGGGCAACCGATGCCCGCGCGCAACACCGTATGCCAGAACCGAGGACCACCACGCATCCGGCTCGCGGATCGAGAGCACCGCGCGCGTGATCCGCCCGTCGAAGGCATGGGCAAAGCGCGCCACCCGCTCGCCCACATCCGGGTAGAGCCGTGCCGCGCGCAGACAGCGCCGCGGCGCGCCGATCATGTTCTCGTCGCTGACCGCAAGGCGCGTGATCCCCGCCGCGCGCACCGCCTCGAGCCGCAGCGCGATGCGCCCGCGCGCCCGCGTCAGTTGGGCCATGGTGGCGTGCCCGCCCGCCTGCGGGATCACGCCCGAAAGCACGCCGGCGCGCGTGACATCAGGTCCCCAGACGCCGATACCCTGCGCCGCGAGTGCGCCCGCATTGGCGCGCGCATAGTGCTGAAAACTCGTGGTGGCGGTCCGATGCGCCCCCAGATGCAGGATGATCTCCATGACCGCGCGTGCCCCTTGCCCTGCCGCGCCCCCATGGCGCATGGCCTCACATGCCAGCCTGCCGCAAACCCGTGAGCGCGGGATTAACCGCAAGGAATTTTGTCGCCCCGCCCATTCAGGCTTCGCTTTCGCGCCCGGCCCGCCTATATCTGAGCCAGCAGGAGAGTCCATGAAACACGTCTTCGCCTTTGTTTTGCTTGCCTTTACCGCCTCTGTCGCCTCTGCGGGAGAGACCGGCGAAAGCACCGCCAAGCCGTTCATCTTCCCGGCGGAAGATGTCAATTTGAACGATTTTCTCTGGCTCAAACGCCCGCTCGTCGTCTTTGCCGATACCCCCGCCGATCCGCGCTTCATCGAACAGATGGGATATCTGACCGAGCGTTCTGCCGTGCTTGACGAGCGTGATGTCGTCGTGATCACCGACACCGATCCCTCGGCACGCTCGGACATCCGCACGACATTGCGCCCGCGCGGCTTTGGCCTTGTGCTCATCGGCAAGGACGGGGTGATCCACCTGCGCAAGCCCACGCCATGGCAGGTGCGCGAGATCACCCGCACCATCGACAAGCTGCCGGTGCGCCAGCAGGAATTGCGCGAAGGGCGACCGGGGCGCAGCTGATCCGGCATCGCTCAGCCCTCTCCCTGAACCAGCAGGAGCCAGCCCGCATCGGGCACCATGAGCATGAGCGACCGCGTGTCCGCGTCCCAGCCAACCACCGTGCCGGGGCGGTCAAGCGCCGCGCGGAACCGCCCCTCGACATCCGCGTCCATGCAGGCACGCGCCTCGAGTGCCGCGCGCCGCATCGCCATGCCGGTGGCGCGGTCGTGATTGGTGATCGCCAAGAGCGCGGCATCGCCGCCCTGCCCCGCAAGCACCAGCGCCGCCACGCCCCGCGCCTCGAGCGCGCGGCGCATCGCGGGCGCGCTTTCAGTCAGTGGCAACGCCGCCTTCACGGCCCGCGTCACCACCGCATAGACCCCCACGGCACAGTCCCGCCGTGCCGCGAACGAAAGCGTCTGACCCAGCGACACCCAAGCCGCCAGCCGCCCGCGCTGCGCCGCCTCGCTGTCGCGCGCACAGGCCACGAGCGCCGCCAGACACAGCACCGCGCCCACGGGGCGGATATGGCGGCGCAGGGCGGTCATCCCCTCACTCGAATTCCATGATCACATCGTCCACCGCCAGGCTGTCACCCGGTCCGGCGTTGATCTTGGCCACCACGCCACGGCGTTCGGCGCGCAGGATGTTTTCCATCTTCATCGCCTCCACGGTGCAGAGCGCCTGCCCCTCCTGAACCTCCTGCCCTTCCTCGACCATGACCTTCACGATCAGACCCGGCATCGGGCAGAGCAGCATCTTTGATGTATCAGCGCCAAGTTTCTCGGGCATTAACGCCGCCAGTTCCGCCTGACGCGGCGTGCGCACATGCACCTTGAGGTCGGCCCCCCGGCTGCGGATGCGGAAGCCGCCCGAAATCTTGCCGGTCTTGAGCACGAGCGGCGTGCCGTCCACGTCGAGCCGCGCCAGCTGATCGCCGGGCGTCCAGTCGCTCGTGACCCGCAGCGCGGCCCCGTCGGCAAAGTGGACCGTCGCGCCCTCACGGTCGGCGGCGATGGTGACCGCGTGGCTTTGCCCCTGAAGGGCCACCACCCAATCCTCGCCCACATGCCGCTCGTGATTGTCCATCCGCCCCGAAACGCGCGTGCGCCGGATTTCCGCCACCCGGTGCATGGCGGCAGAGGCGGCGGCGATGCGGCGCAACATGTCGCCCGGCAGGATCACGCCTTCGAAGCCCTCGGGATATTCCTCGGCGATGAAGGCGGTGGTGATGTCGCCCGCCACGAATTTGGGGTGATCCATCACCGCGCTCAGGAAGGGCAGGTTATGGCCGATGCCCTCCACCTCGAAGCTGTCGAGCGCCACGCGCATCCCCTCGATGGCCGAGGCCCGGTCCGGCCCCCAGGTGCAGAGCTTCGCGATCATCGGGTCGTAATACATCGAGATCTCGCCACCCTCGTAGACGCCGGTATCGTTGCGCACGGCCCGGTCGCCCGCGGGCGCGTCGCCCTGCCATTTGCCGGTATCGAGGAGCGGCCCGGCGGCCACCTCTGCGGGCGGGCGATACCGGGTGAGACGGCCAATCGAGGGCAGGAAGCCGCGATAGGGATCTTCGGCATAGAGGCGGCTTTCCATCGCCCAGCCGGTCAGGGTCACATCGTCCTGGGTAAAGGACAGTTTCTCGCCCGCCGCCACCCGGATCATCTGTTCCACCAGATCGACCCCGGTGATCAGTTCGGTCACGGGATGCTCCACCTGAAGGCGGGTATTCATCTCGAGGAAATAGAAGTTGCGCGCGCCATCGACGATGAATTCCACCGTGCCCGCGCTGGCATAGCCGACCGCATGGGCCAGCGCCACGGCCTGCTCGCCCATGGCGCGCCGGGTGGCCTCGTCCAGAAACGGGCTCGGCGCCTCTTCGATCACCTTCTGGTTGCGACGTTGGATCGAGCACTCGCGTTCGCCGAGATAGACACCGTTGCCATGCGAATCGCACAGCACCTGTATCTCGATATGGCGCGGCTGCGTCACGAATTTCTCGATGAAGATGCGGTCATCGCCGAAACTCGAGGCCGCCTCGTTCTTCGAGCTTTGAAACCCTTCGCGCGCCTCCTCGTCGTTCCAGGCGATTCGCATCCCCTTGCCGCCGCCGCCCGCGCTGGCCTTGATCATCACCGGATAGCCGATCTGGTTGGAGATCGTCACGGCCTCCTCGGCATCAGCGATCAGGCCCATATAGCCCGGCACCGTGCTGACGCCTGCACCCTGGGCAATCTTCTTCGAGGTGATCTTGTCGCCCATGGCCTCGATCGCGCCCACCGGCGGGCCGACAAAGGCCACGCCTTCGGCCTCCAATGCCTTGGCAAAGCGCGGATTTTCCGACAGGAACCCATAGCCGGGATGCACCGCCCCGGCCCCGGTCTGACGGATCGCCGCCATCACCTTGTCGATCACGATATAGCTTTCGGAGGCGGGCGACGGACCGATGTGAACCGCCTCATCCGCCATCTGCACATGGAGCGCATGACGGTCGGCGTCCGAATGGATCGCCACCGTAGCGATGCCCATCTTGCGGGCGGTCTTGATCACGCGGCAGGCGATCTCGCCCCGGTTGGCGATCAGGATTTTCTTGAACATTGCGGCGGTTCCTCTGCTTGCTTTCGGACACCCCGGACCAGGGGCCGGATCGGGACTGAACTACGCGTGGCGCAGGGGCAAACGCCCCGGCAAAACACGGCTGTGAACGGAAAAACGGGCGGCCTGCAAAACGCCGCAGGGCCGCCCGAGAGGGGAAGGGTAACGGCACGGGCCGCTGGGGAACAGGCCACCGTTACACGCCTCATGGTTGCACGGCGACCGTCGCGCACCAAGCCCGATATCGCGCAAACCGCGCCGTCGGCGAAGCCCCGCGCATCGGCCGGTGCCATGCGCGAAATCGCGCCGATCGGGTGCCGCACCGCCCATCATCGCGCCGCTCCGTCGAACACATCCGGAAACGACGCCCGCGCCACGTCAAGATCAAGCACCAGAAGCGCCTCATAGCTTTCGGGGTCGAACGGCTCTTCTGCGGGCTTGACCTCGCGCCCGAACAGCCAGCTCAGGCGCCCTGCATCCAGATTGCCGCGCTCGAACGGCTGATCACCGAAACAGAGCCAGAGCGCGCGCACGAACTCCGTGTCGGCGCGGCGATCTATGGGCTTGCGGTCCCGATAACGCTCGCGCGCAACCAGCGGCGTAATGCCTTTGGGATTGCCACGGCGAATGGTGAATTGATAATCCGTTCCCGGCAAACGCCCGGGAAAACCGCGATGCTTCAGCATGATGCGCCCCCCGGATGGCAGGGGCGATGTGCGGTGGATTGCGGCGAAGCGGGCGCTGCCGCCCGCTTCGCGCCAGCCTCGAAAGGCTTACTTGTATTTGCCGGTCGAAACCGGTTCGGTCGTGATCGGCTCGACCACAACGAATTCTTCTTCGGCCGGCTGCGCGCAAGCTGCGACAACTGCGATGAAGCCAAGGGCGAGGACGCTCTTGAGGGTCTTGGACATGTAAAACTCCTGTCTCTCGTTTCTGCGGTGAACGGCGTGCGCCGGCACATGGCCTTAGCCCGCCTTGTTGGCGAGGTAAAGGTCGCTTTCTTGCAACCTGATCTCACGCTAGCGGAAATCGAGCGATTTGAACATATTGAAAGCACGATCGCGCGCGATTGTGTCCGCAAAGCCGCACTCTCCGGCTTCCCCTGCGTCAGCGTCCCCATTGATTGCGCGTGCATGTCAGAACATCTCCCATATGCAGGCCCCGCCCTCGGGTCGAAAGGCCTCGAAAACTTGCGTCACCTCGGGATCATAGACCCCGAATACCGACTCGCGGTCGGCCAGCGAAATCACCACCTGCCTCGGCTGCGGCCCGATAATGGATATTCGCGGCAGGGCGTGGCTCTCGCAAAGCCATGTCAGATCGTCGCCGATTACCGCCAATTGTCCGGCCCCCCCGTCAAACGCCCCGGCCACATAGCGGAACCGGTAGATCAGCCCGCCGCCTTCGGGGCGATCGGTCAGCACCTCATGAAACCGCGCCTCAAGCCCCGAGGGCAGCCGCAGCGCCTCCTCCTGCGCTGCGGCTGCAAGGCCAAGCACGAGAGCAGGCACGATCACGGCCCGCCTCATCATGCCCGACCTGTCCATCGCGCCCGATGACGCGGATCGTCCAGAAGCCATGTGACGCGCGCCTGCGCGCCGGGCGGCACACGGCCCACCACCGCGCCCCCCGCCACCATATGCAGCCCTTCGGCCACGCGCCGCACGCGCACCACGGGCGCGAACCCCCGCACGTGCCGCAGCATCCGCCACAGATCCTGCCGCACCAGATGCGCCAGCCTGCGCCGCCCGACCGCGTCCGGCAAGACCGTCTCGGCCGCCAGATCGAAGCGCACGGGCAAGCGCCGCGCCAGCGTCAGCGCCCCCCCCTCCTCGATCACATGCCAGCGGTCGCGGCCCATGGTCTTGCAGCCTCCGGTTTCATCGTTCCTGAAATACTCCGGGGGGTCGCCCGCAAGGGCGACGGGGGCAGCGCCCCCTTTCCCCTTTCCCCTCTCCCTCAGAGCGGAATATTGTCGTGCTTTTTCCAAGGGTTGCTCAACTTCTTGTTGCGCAAGCTGGCGAAGGCCCGGCTGACCCGCATCCGCGTCGAGCGCGGCTGGATCACCTCGTCGATAAAGCCCCGCTCGGCAGCAACGAAGGGGTTGGCGAAACGGTCCTCGTAGCTTGCGGTATGCGCGGCGATCCGGTCCGCATCGCCCAGATCGGCGCGATAGATGATCTCGGTCGCCCCCTTTGCCCCCATCACCGCGATTTCCGCGGTTGGCCAGGCATAGTTGAAATCGCCGCGCAGATGCTTGGACGCCATCACGTCATAAGCCCCGCCATAGGCCTTGCGGGTGATCACCGTGACCTTGGGCACCGTCGCCTCGCCATAGGCAAAGAGCAGTTTCGCACCATGCTTGATGACGCCGCCGAATTCCTGCCCCGTGCCGGGCAGGAAACCGGGCACGTCGACAAAGGTCAGGATCGGGATTTCGAAACAGTCACAAAAGCGGACGAAGCGCGCGGCCTTGCGGCTGCTGTCGATGTCGAGACACCCCGCCAGCACCATCGGCTGATTGGCCACGACACCCACGGTCTGCCCCTCGAGGCGAATGAAGCCGGTGATGATGTTCTTCGCGAAATCTTCCTGAATTTCGTAGAAATCGCCCTCGTCGGCGACCTTGAGGATCAATTCCTTCATGTCGTAGGGCGTGTTGGCATTGTCGGGGATGAGGGTATCAAGGCTCGGCTCGACCCGCCCCGGTTGATCGAAGAAGGGACGCACGGGCGGCTTCTCGCGATTGCTCAGGGGCAGGAAATCCACCAGTCGCCGCACCTCGGCCAGTGCCTCGACATCGTTCTCGAAGGCGCCGTCGGCCACGCTCGACTTGCGGGTGTGGGTCGAGGCACCGCCCAGTTCCTCGGCGCTCACCACCTCGTTGGTCACGGTCTTGACCACATCGGGGCCGGTCACGAACATGTAGGAGGTGTCGCGCACCATGAAGATGAAATCGGTCATCGCCGGCGAATAGACAGCACCGCCCGCGCATGGCCCCATGACAAGGCTGATCTGCGGCACCACGCCGCTCGCCATGATGTTGCGCTGGAACACCTCGGCATAGCCCGCAAGACTTGCCACGCCTTCCTGGATACGCGCGCCGCCCGAATCGTTGATGCCGATCACGGGTGCGCCGTTCTGCATCGCCATGTCCATGATCTTGCAGATCTTCTCGGCGTGCGTTTCCGACAGGGAACCGCCGAAGACGGTGAAATCCTGGCTGAACACATAGACCATGCGCCCGTTGATCGTGCCCCAGCCGGTCACCACCCCGTCGCCATAGGGGCGGTTCTTCTCCATGCCGAAATCGGTGCAGCGATGCGCCTTGAACATGTCGAATTCTTCAAAACTGCCCTCGTCGAGCAACAGCTCGATGCGCTCGCGCGCCGTGAGTTTGCCGCGCTCGTGCTGCGCCTCGATGCGCCCCTGCCCGCCACCAAGCCGGGCTTCGGCACGGCGGCTTTCGAGTTCCTGAAGAATGTCTTTCATGGCTCTCCCCTTCTCTCTGCCGCGCACATTAGGACGCCGGGCCCGCGAAACCAAACGGAATTCGGCAAATTTGCAAAGTAATGAAAAGTTTTATCTGAATATCTGAAATACTGCAAACCCCGACATGCGATCCGCGCCGCTTGTCGGATGTCGGACACAGGAAATAATGTCCATTAGCAGGCTGCTGAAATAGTCCTGCCTCGACAACGATTTGAGAACATGATTCACCCTTTGCACGATAATGTCGGGGGTGAAGATGCGCGGGATGGACGAGACGAGCGGGTCACTGTTCAGCTATGTCGATCTTGAGCAGCGCATCCCGGAGCGACACCCGCTACGCGAGATCAGGCAGGTGGTCAATGACGCGCTTGCCAGCCTCGATGCCGAGTTCGAGGCGCTTTACACGGATTTCGGCCGCTGGCCTGCTGCCGGTTTGGTGGACAGCAGGTTAAGCTAGCATAGCGCGGGCCTCGAACTCCATGGGGCTGATGTAGCCCAGTTTCGAATGCCGTCTGCGCGGGTTGTAGAAGCGCTCGATGTAGTCGAACACGTCTGCGCGGGCTTCGTCGCGGGTCCGATAGACCTTGCGGTTGGTCCGTTCGGTTTTCAGCGACGAAAAGAAGCTCTTGTGTGGTTGCCGCCCGTGATGCAAGAAGTTTCAGTCCCATGTTGCGCGTGATCGAGTGCGGTCTTGTGTCAGGCCTCAAGTGTTGCGGCCATTCCAAAGACCGCGGGCGAGAGTGTCCGATCTTCTGTGTAACTGCGCTTTGGTCCATGCTTCTTGAGAGGAGTGAGGACGATGACGATATCCAAGGAATTACTGGACG